>NZ_JAYFSK010000102.1:0-4471 GCF_041464035.1 Acinetobacter sp. AL9
AGTAAACATCGTTCGATTGCTGGTTTTTTAGCAGGCGTATTTTCTTCACTATGTGCGTATCAACTTTGCCAAAAGAATAAGCCTAAAATTCATGTGATTAAATCTTTGGCTTATCCGTAACTGGGGTAAAATTAATATATTGATTCACTTATCTTTTATACAAATAAAAACCATAAAATATTTTAATATTTATTATAAATTTATTTCATTATTGCCTAGCTACTAGGCTAATGAAATTTGATCTATTACAATCTTGTCACTTTTTCCTTGTCGGGCTGAATACTTTGAACAACGAGTCTTCACAACTTCAGCGTGGCTTAAAGAACCGCCATATTCAATTGATTGCCATGGGTGGCGCAATTGGTACAGGCTTATTCTTAGGTTCCGCGCAGGTCATCCAATCTGCTGGCCCTTCTATTATTTTGGGTTACGCCATTGGTGGTCTTATTGCATTTTTAATTATGCGCCAATTGGGGGAAATGATTGTTCATGAGCCCGTTGCAGGATCATTCAGTCACTTTGCCTATAAATATGCAGGTAAATTCCCCGGCTTTTTAGCAGGTTGGAACTATTGGATTTTGTATATTTTGGTGGCAATGGCAGAACTCACCGCAGTTGCCAAATACATTAACTATTGGTGGCCGCATATTCCTGCTTGGACATCGGCACTGTTCTTTTTCATTGTGATTACCATTATTAACTTGGGCAATGTAAAGTTCTACGGTGAATCAGAGTTCTGGCTAGCAATCATTAAAGTCGCTGCTGTGGTTTCGATGATTGTGTTTGGTTTATATCTCTTACTTTCTGCAGATGCCAATTCAACCGCATCATTCAGCAACCTTTGGGCGCATGGGGGGTTCTTCCCGAATGGCTTTGAAGGTTTGTTCTTCATGCTGGCATTCCTCATGTTTGCCTTTGGCGGCATTGAGTTGATTGGTATGGCAGCCGCAGAAGCGCAAGATCCTGAAAAAACCATTCCTAAAGCCATTAACCAAGTGGTGTTCCGTATTCTAATTTTCTATATCGGTTCACTCACCATTCTATTGTCTTTAGTGCCTTGGAATCAGTTAGATTTAGGTGGTTTAGATAAAAGTCCATTCGTAATGATTTTTAGTCAAATGGGCATTGAATGGGCAGCGCACTTACTGAATTTCGTGATTTTGACTGCGGCACTTTCTGTGTATAACAGTGGGATGTATGCCAACAGCCGTATGCTGTTTGGTTTAGCCAAACAAGGTAACGCACCAAAAATTTTCCTAAAAGTGAATAAACAAGGTGTGCCAATTCCAGCAGTATTATTCTCTGCGGTATTAATTTTCGGCTGTGTATTGTTGAACTACTTTGTACCTGAAGAAGCTTTAAGCCACCTCATGTATATTGTTGTGGGTGCATTGGTTTTAAACTGGGCGATGATCAGTTTGACTCACCTTAAATTTACCAGCACACTGAAAAAATTAGCGATTCCAACTAAGTTCCCTGCGCTATGGTCACCATTTAGCAACTATTTGGTTTTAGCGTTTATTGCAGTGGTACTTTATATTATGTGGACTCAAGGCTTTAAAGAATCAGTCATTATGATTCCTGTATGGGTGGTCTTGATGTACATTTTATTTAGAGTGCTTAATGCGAAAAAACCTTAATTTGCATAGTACGCATAGTACAGATTTCTAAAAATTGAAAAGTTATTGCTTCGGCAGTAACTTTTTGCTTTTAAGCCCCCCCTTTTAATAGCCCATAAATAAAGTGCTGCACTTAAAATAATTTAAATTCCAACCTATTGTTTTCAGTTGATATTTCAACTATTTGTAGCAAAAACTACATCATTTACATTCTAAATGATAAAAAGACTCTACATGAGAAGAGTTCTTAGTTATCATTTGAGCACAAAATTTGTCGTGTGAATAAACTATGAATGCGTACGCTGCTCAACCTGCCAATGTCTTGACGATCCAACAGCTCAGTAAAAAGTTTGGTTCGCGTTTTGCAGTGCAACAAGCAACATGGTCAGCGATGAGTGGACAAATTGTGTGTTTATTAGGTCATTCAGGCTGCGGCAAAACCACAATGCTACGTCTGATTGCAGGCTTGGAAACACCAAGCAGCGGCACAATCCAACTGGAACAAAATACCTTGTGGAGTGAGCAAGCACAGATTCCTGCGGAAGCACGCAATATTGGTTTAGTGTTTCAGGATTATGCACTTTTCCCACATTTAAGTGTGTTAGACAATGTTATGTTTGGCTTAAAGAAATTTCCCAAAGCGCAGCGGGAAACCATTGCCAAACAAGCTTTAGCGCATGTTTCCATGTTGCATCATCAAGACAGCTATCCATATACACTTTCGGGCGGCGAACAACAACGCGTTGCCTTAGCACGTGCCTTAGCACCAGAACCGCAAGTTTTGTTGATGGATGAACCTTTTTCAAATTTGGATCATCGTCTGCGTGATCAAATTCGTCAAAATACCATTCAACTCCTCAAACAAACTGCAACGACTACGGTTATCGTGACACATGACCCAGAAGAAGCATTGCAAATTGCCGATCAAATTATTTTGATGCATCAAGGGCAAATTATTCAAATTGGTTCACCGAAACAACTTTATTTACAGCCGAAAACGTTGTTTGCTGCACGATATTTTTCTTCGTTGAATGAAATTCCAACGCGCATCAAGCAGCAAGAAATTCACACTGTATTTGGCAAGATTGATTTACCAGAACATGTAAACGCTCAAGACTCAATCGTTTGCTGCTTCCGTCCGCATCACTTGCGTGTCAGCCAAACACCAAGTGAAAATGCGTTGCCCGCAAGCGTTGTGTCATCCAGTTTTATGGGACATGCGCAACAACTGCGTCTAAAACTACGCGATCACGATCTCACTCTTTTGGCGCAAGTCAGTCATCTTCAAGATATTCAGCCCGCTGAACAAGTCTATGTTTCTGTCAATTTAAACAGCTGTTATTACTTGGCGTCTGATGAACAATCACCCACTGCTTCATCTTCTACTCAAGCTGCTGTTCAGGTTTAGATTTCAATTTAAATTTTTTAATTAGGAATACTGTATGAAACCATTGTCGAAACTATCATTACTTGTTACAGGTTTACTTGCATTTGGTGCAAGTGTCGCACAAGCAGCGGAAGTCAATTTATACACCACACGTGAACCTGTGCTCATTCAAACTTTATTGACTGAATTTACCCAAAAAACTGGGGTAAAAGTGAATACGGTTTTTATTAAAGATGGTTTATTAGAACGTGTGAAAGCAGAAGGCCGTCGCTCGCCTGCCGATGTGATGCTGACTGTAGATTTTGGGAACTTGGTTGATTTGGTTGAAAGTGGTCTAACTCAGCGCGTGAGTTCTAAAACCTTAAATAGTGCAATTCCTGCCAATTTACGTGCTGCCAATGGTCATTGGTATGCCTTGTCGATGCGTGCACGTGCCGTCTATGCCTCTAAAGACCGTACACCGCTTAATGCGATTACTTATGAAGATTTAGCCAATCCAAAATGGAAAAATAAAATCTGTATTCGCTCAGGCAACCATCCATATAACACTGCTTTAATTGCGGCTTATATCGCTCATCATGGTGAAAAACAAGCCGAAACTTGGTTGCGTGGTGTGAAAGCCAATTTAGCTCGCCCAGCCAGCGGTGGTGACCGTGATGTGGCACGTGATATTTTAGGTAAAATTTGTGATATTGGCGTTGCCAACACCTATTATGTCGGCACGATGCGTACAGGTGATGCGGAACAAAAGCGCTGGGGCAATGCGATTAATGTTGTGTTACCACGTTTTAAAAATGGTGGAACGCATGTAAACGTATCGGGTGCAGTGGTTTCTAAACATGCACCAAACCGTAAAGAAGCTGTACAACTGCTCGAGTTTTTAGCTTCAGATCATGCACAAGCCATCTACGCACAAAACGGCTTTGAATACCCTGTCAAACCTGGAGTGAAAATTGACCCGATTATCGCTAGTTTTGGCAAACTGAATATTGATTCAATTCGTTTAAGCGATATTGCACGTCACCGTAAAGCCGCCAACTTATTGGTCGATAAAGTCCAGTTTAACCGCTAAAATTTTCTGCTTTTGTCTTACAGTGCAGCGCTTTGCACTGTAAGATGCTCAGCTGTTCCCTCCCCCTTATTTAGTACCTCTATTGCAATGCTTAAAAATAAATTTAATTTTTTATTTTCGCTCAGTGGGTTATTGACGCTACTCGCCTGTTTACCTGTGCTCGCTTTAATTTGGACAGCATTACAAGGTGATAGCGAAATTTGGGGGCATCTGCTGCGTTATGTAATTCCACACACGTTGGCAGAAACAGGGATTTTATTGTTGGGTGGTAAGCGTCCGCTGAACACACCTTCTGAATTCATCCTATAAGCCTTAATTTAGTCCCCACTTAGAAACAAGTGGGGACTTAATCCATGAACATGGATATATATTCAGCAACACCTCCTGTTGCTA
>NZ_JAYFSK010000103.1:0-4335 GCF_041464035.1 Acinetobacter sp. AL9
ATTTGTGCTGTTTAAATAGTGCGAGTTCATGCTCGTATTTTTGATTGAGAATAGAAAGATGTTGAACTTTAGAATCTAATTGCTGATTGGTGACTTCAAGATGTTGAACTCTGGCATCTAATTGCTGATTTGATTGTTCCAGTTGTTGTTTAGATTGTGCTAGAGACTGATGCTGCATTGCCAACTGTCTGGTGAATTCCAGCAGTTGTTCATGGGTCAGTTGGCTTAAGTCAGGCAGCGTATTCATGACCGCAGTATGCCTGAGGTCATGAAGAGAATGAAATAGAACGTTTGGAGGATGGCAGAATGGTCGAGCTTGGTTTAGAGCATATTCACCACTTGCTGCAATCCAATTCTCTGCCAGGGCAAACCTTGGATTAATGCCTGTAACTGTTCCGGGCTGAGGGCCACGGTTTCACCTTGGTGAACTTGAGCCCAGTGAAATTTACCCTGTTCCAAACGCCGGGCACACAGCCAGATGCCCAGTCCATCATGTACCAACACTTTCATACGATGACCACGTTTATTACAGAACAGGTAGGCGCAATGCGGTTTGATGTAGCCAAAGGCTCTCACCACCTGAGCCATGGCAGTATCCATTCCTGCACGCATATCCATGGGCTGAGTAGACAACCAGATTTCATCGATACGGATCATGTTGCCAGCACCTTGGGTAATTCTGCCAAGGCAGGTATTTCTGATACTTGCCATTTCAAGCCAATTTCTGCTTTTGAGTGGGGTAAAGTAATTTGAACTTTTAACATGTCAGTAGGAGTAGGATCTAATGGTGCAGAGCAAGATAAGGCAATAAATGCAGGTTTATTCGGTAGTGGTGAGCGATCACTCCCTGGCTTAGCATCAATTAAGCGAATCCATTTGGATACAAGATTTGTATTCAATCCATGTTGCAAAGCGACTGAAGCAATTGAAACGTCCGGTGCTTTACAAGCCTGAACGATCTGCTGTTTAAATTCAGCACTGTATGTTCTTCGTTTTTTCGCAAGAGATGCGATGGATGTCTGATGATTTGTAGTCATAAATTTAAGTCCCCACTTGTTTCTAAGTGGGGACTAAATTAAGGCTTATAGGATGAATTCAGAAGGTGTGTTCAGCGGACGCTTACGAACTTACGGCAACACGTGTATCGTTTGCATGCGCAGTACTCATAAGCAAGGCAGAACTTGCGATAACGCTACCCAATAAAATACGATTAAGTTTCATGCGGATGCTCCAAATATTGATTAATATGTTTTGTAATGAAGATATAGAAACAGATGGCAAAGATCGTGAAGGGCAATGAGGTAAATCTGCAAAGTTTGGTAAAGACTTTGTAATTGCACTGCTAAATTTCTTCATATTGATTATGGTCGTTTTTTTGAACTGATATATGAAGAAAAATTAATCCTATAAAAAAGCATCAAACCTGTGTTGATGCTTTTTTGCTGCTCTATGCCTATCGTTCAAGATTAACGACGGTTGCGTTTTTTCTTCCATTTACGTTCTTGATAGCGGTCATATTCTTTATCTTTCGAGATTTTATTGCCGAGTGCTGCACCACCTGCTGCACCTAAAGCTGAACCAATATAACCCCCATTGGTACCGCCCATATTTTTACCTACGGTATAACCCGCACCACCACCCAAAGCACCACCAATTGCAGATTCAGTACGATGACGCTTATCACTCGCCACGGCTGCACCACCAGCACCGCCTAAGGCAGCGCCTAGTGTTGCACCCGTAGTACCACCCATATTTTTGCCAATAGCTGTACCTGCAACACTGCCTAAAGCACTGGCTGCGGCAACGCGCGTAGTATTGTCTGCATAAACGTTGGCACTGAGCATTGAAGCTGTGGCTAAAGCTGCTGTCATTAACATTGCATTAAGTTTCATGTTGAACTCCATGTCCATTTACAGGACTTATTTATGATCAATTTTGATGGGCTCAATTTAACAAAGCGCCGCTTTTAAAATGTGGAGAGTGCAGACGAGATTGGTGTTCTTTGGTGTGGGCTTTGTATGAGTTTGATTAAAATTGCTAAAAAAATGTCCAAATGCGGATGCTAATTGCGGTACTTGGTGAGTTGTACATTCACCGCAATGCACAGCATCATCAAGCAGAAATACTGCTAGAACATCTGCAGATAGGCATTTCAAACATCGTACAGACTTAATAATGATGTTATTTGGGTGGTAGAATCGGTAAACTATGCGCAATTTTTTATTTCGCTGTGCTGCGTGTTGCATGTAACAGCCTTTGCATTGAGATTTTTTAAACAATGAAAGAATCGTTACGTTTACGATTAGATCAGCTTTCTGACCGCCATGAAGAATTGACTGCTTTGTTGGCAGATGTTGAAGTGATTTCAGATAACAAGCGTTTTCGTCAATTATCACGTGAACACAGTGATTTAGACGAAATTACGGCAGTGTGGTCACAATACACACAAGCCGAAGCCGATATTGAAACAGCCGAAGCAATGTTGTCTGATCCTGATTTTAAGGAAATGGCGCAAGAAGAAATTAAAGACAATAAAGCCCTAATTCAGCAACTTGAAGCTGACTTAAATATTTTAATGATTCCAAAAGACCCGAATGATGCTAACTCGGCTTATTTGGAGATTCGTGCAGGGACTGGGGGCGATGAAGCTGCGATTTTTTCGGGTGACTTATTCCGCATGTATAGCAAATATGCAGAGAGTCAGGGCTGGAGAATCGAAATTTTATCTGAAAATGAAGGTGAACACGGCGGATATAAAGAAGTCATTTGCTTGGTGAATGGCGAAGGCGTGTATGGTCGTTTGAAGTTTGAAAGTGGCGCACATCGTGTGCAACGTGTTCCAGCGACTGAGTCACAAGGTCGTGTGCATACATCAGCATGTACCGTTGCAATTTTACCTGAAGTAGATGTAGATACCACGGTAGATATTAACCCTGCCGATTTGCGTATCGATACCTATCGTGCTTCGGGTGCGGGTGGTCAGCACGTTAACAAAACCGACTCTGCAGTGCGTATAACCCACATTCCGACGGGTACTGTGGTGGAATGTCAGGAAGAACGTTCACAGCATAAAAACAAAGCGAAAGCGATGGCGTTGTTGGCATCACGTTTGGAAAATGCCAAACGTGCTGCAGCGGATGCAGCAACTTCAGAAATGCGTCGTGATTTGGTGGGTTCGGGTGACCGTTCTGAGCGTATTCGTACCTATAACTATCCGCAAGGACGTATGACAGATCATCGTATTAACCTGACTTTATATAAGTTGGATGCGGTGATGGAAGGTGATTTAACTGAACTACTAGATAGTCTGCATCGTGAATATCAGGCAGATCAGTTGGCGATGCTTGCTCAGCAAAACGGTGGTTAATGAATATTGCACAAGCCTTGGCGCTACGTGGTGAAGTCGATAGCTATGAGCGTCAAGAAAATATTTGGTTGTTAGAGCATTTTTTAGGACTCAGTGCGCTTGAATTAAAATATCGTGCAGATCAGGAATTGAGTGCCGCGCAAGAGCAGATGTATGTGCAGGCTTTGGCACGTATAGCAGCAGGCGAGCCTTTGGCGTATATCACAGGTTCACAGCCATTTTGGACACTGGATTTAAAAGTCACGCACGATACTTTGGTGCCACGTCCTGATACCGAGGTTTTGGTCGAAACTGTGTTGGCTTTGTCATTACAACGTGATGCTGTAATTGTCGATTTAGGCACAGGTACAGGGGCGATTGCTTTGGCTTTAGCATCTGAACGTCCAGATTGGCAGGTAACCGCAACCGATATTTACCTGCCAACGCTTGCAGTTGCTCAAGAAAATGCAAGCAAGCATGCTTTAAATCAGGTGCAATTTGCCTGTGGTGCATGGTTTGAGGCATTGGGTTCAGCAGCCGAGCCACGTTTTGATTTAATTGTATCTAATCCGCCGTATATAGATGCTAATGATGCACACATGTCTGCTTTGGCAGCCGAGCCTGAACGTGCATTGGTGGCAGCAGATCAGGGTTTGGCAGATATTCTGCAGATTATTTCGCAGGGTAAGCACTGGCTGAAAGCAAATGGATGGATTGCACTAGAGCATGGCTATGACCAAGCTTTAGCAGTGCAAGCGATTTTTGCAGAACACGGTTTTTCTGACATTCGTACAGTCAAAGATTATGCAGGCAATGATCGGGTGACTTTAGCACAATGGCTTGCTGGCTGATGTGTTATATCAGGCGGATTCAAGCGGCAAGTGCAACAGTATAAAAACCAGCCATAACTTCACTCGGTGTATACCAACCTAGTGTTTTTCTAGGACGATGGTTGAGTGCAAATTCTATCTGCTCTATTTGTTCGTTTG
>NZ_JAYFSK010000104.1:0-4080 GCF_041464035.1 Acinetobacter sp. AL9
GTTGTAAATAGATGAACGTTAAATAGTGAGAGATTAAAAATTCATAGATTTAGAGCTATGTAGCTAGGTTGTGAGTATTTTTATTTCACAAGGAATACGAAAATTGATCTGATATAATTTGTGAGGTACTAAAAATAGTGAGAAAATTTTCAATTGAAATTTTACTGCTGTTGGTGTGATGACTAAACTTCCTACTAATGATGCTGAGTTTAATTTAAAGCAAGTGCTTGTACTCATGAATTATCTGAGTCAATGGTTAATTCGTTCTGGTGTTGGATATACAGAATTTTCCGCTGCTTTAAAACCAATTTTTTATCAACAGGCTCTTCAAGAATTAGAAAGGATTGATCAAAAGCCTACTATTTCTGCTATTAGTTTATTATCCGGTCTACACCGTAAGGATGTCACTGCATATAAAGAGACGAAGCTGGCAGGTAAGCCTTTGACTGAAGCAAATATCTCTGAACCAATTAGTGTTCCTTCTCGGGTTATAGGTTTATGGTTAGCAGAAGGTTGGGGAGAGTGTTTACCATTCAGTAGTGATAAAGAAAATAATTTTGAAATTTTGGTAAAAAGAGTATCTACTGAGCGCCATCCTAGGTCTGTGTTAAATGAGTTGATCCGATTAGGCGTAGTGCTTGAAAAAGATGGTAATATTTTATTGCAAAAAGGACAATTTATTCCTGATCCTTCTTTACAAGAAGCTCGTAAAATTTTAGTTAAAAACTTACAATCCCATTTGGCTGCAGGTTTACATAATTTATTTGAAAATAATCAGACAAACTTTTTAGAACAAGCTGTGTGTGCAGATGAATTAACAGAAGCATCTGTTCAGTTTTTACGTGATCAAAGTCTAAAGTTGTGGCACGAATATGCACTACAACTACTAAAGTTAGCTTCTGAAAAATGTGCAGAGGATGAAGGTAAGCTAGATGCTACCAAAACTTTCATATTTGGGGTTTATCAACATGACCGTTAAGAAAATAGTTAAGCTATTTTG
Organism: Acinetobacter sp. AL9; assembly: GCF_041464035.1. NCBI lineage: Bacteria > Pseudomonadati > Pseudomonadota > Gammaproteobacteria > Moraxellales > Moraxellaceae > Acinetobacter > Acinetobacter sp. AL9. The sequence continues at coordinate 1,001 of NZ_JAYFSK010000104.1, forward strand.
CTTTAATATTTTATTTTTAACAATCATTGGTTGTGGAGAGGATTTTAGTGTAGGGGGAGCTAGTCTAGAAGGTACAGGTAATGGGCTTCCACCTCCACCTGGTCTTGGGAATGCTAACGACAGCAATAGTGATGATTTCTTTAAACAGGACCAATATACGTTAAAACTATCTGGGGCTGTAACTGATTTATGTGGTCTAGTCGTTCGCGAAATTCAATTTTTGGATTTATATCAAAAAACAGACTTACGTAAAGATACTTTATATGATCTAAAAATGGATAAAGATAAAGGTATTCCTATAGAGATTAAATTATCTTTTCTTAATAATTATTGGGATAAAGTGATATTAGAATATCCTGATTGCAATGTGCCTTTAGATTTTTATAATACTGAAACAAAAGACCAATTATTTCCTGAGATGCAGTGTTCAATTATTAAAAAAGTTGAGTTAATGCCAGATGAAGAGCGTATTTTTCAACTAAGATACAAGTTATTTGAACCTGTAAACGGAGTATGGCAGTTAAATAGTCAAGTTAAAATTACTATCCCATCTGATGAACCAGAAGAAGAGTGTGGAGAATTGCAGCTACCATTGGAATTGATAAAAAATAAAAATTTTAATTGATGAAAGATCTATTATTCAATTATATCTTTTAATGATCAATAGAAAGCCTAGTTTCAAACACATTCTTCAGACACAAACAAATATGATCAAAATAGAGTGATTACTCAATAAAATAATAAAATCAATTACTTAAATTATATTTAATTTTAAAAAAAATACAAATGTGTATTAAAAATAACCATTACTTACATTTTTTTGATTACAAAATATAATGAGTAAATTGCTTCCCATTTCATACATTTTTCATATATAAAAAGTTATACTATTTTTAAGGTTTTTCTAAATCACATTTTATACTTCATAGTTTTTAACATCATTATTAAAGGTGAACCATGCAAAAGAAGAAGCGCACCCCATTAGACGCACAACAGTCCCATCTTTGGATTATTGGTGGTGGTATCGCAGGTATGGCTGCTGCTGCATTTGCAATCCGTGATGCCAAAGTCCCTGCCAAAAATATCCATATTTTAGAAGAACTCGATATTTCAGGTGGTTCGATGGATGGTGGACATACACCGCATGCCGCGCAAGCTTGGGTAACACGTGGTGGGCGAATGCTGACCGATGAAACTTATTTGTGCCTATGGGACTTATTTTCCAGTATTCCATCTTTGGAAAATCCAGACATTTCGGTGCGTGAAGAATGTCGTGAGTTTAATGAAAAAGTGAAAACCCACGCCAATGCACGGTTGATTGATGCCGAACATGTCATTGCGGATGCAGCAAAGCTTGGTCTGAATACGCTACATCGTGCACAGATGCTGCGCCTATTAGCTTCAAAAGAAGAAAAAATTGGCAGTCGCCGCATTGATGAGTTTTTTGATGAAACCTTTTTTGAAACCAATTTCTGGCGCATGTGGCGCACGACTTTCGCTTTTCAAAAATGGCACAGTGCAGCAGAGTTAAGACGCTATTTCTTGCGTTTTATTCAAGAATTGCCACGCATTCATACCTTAGCGGGTGTGAAACGTACCAAGTACAACCAATATGACTCGATGATTCTGCCCCTACAGCGTTGGTTAGTCGCACAAGGCGTCGATGTGCGTTTTGGACACTATGTCACAGATGCAGACTTCATTACCAATGCTGAAACTCAAGAACGCTACGCTTCACGCCTATATGTACAATTGCCTGAAGGCTCAGAGCAAATTAATCTGAAAGCCAATGATTTAGCTATTTTCACTTTAGGCTCTATTACAGCAGACTCACGTTATGGCGGTAATCATGACGTGCCTGCCCTTATTCGTCATCGAGAAGATCATGGCTGGACGCTTTGGGAAACGCTGGCACAAAAAGCCCCAGACTTTGGCCGTCCAATGACTTTTTATGGCAATGTCGATGAACATAAGTGGGAGTCTTTCACTCTGACCATGAAAGATGACGTGCTACTTAAACGTATTATTGACTATACAGGCAATGAACCAGGCACAGGCGCACTCATGACTTGGTATGAGTCGGGTTGGCATTTATCCATCGTGGTTCCTGCACAGCCACACTTTGCCGACTTACCTGAAGGTTTATATACCTTATGGGGCTACGGTTTCCAAATTGACCATATAGGCGATTACATCAAAAAACCAATGTCCGAAGCCACGGGGCAAGAAATCCTAACAGAACTGATTAAACAGCTCGGTTTTGACGACATTTTAGATCATGTTTTGGCAACGACTGATGTTACTACCGCCATGATGCCATACGCCTCTGCCCTATTCGCCTGCCGTAAACCGGGGGATCGTCCACAGGTAATTCCACAAGGCTCACAAAACTTTGCTTTCCTTGGACAGTTTGTGGAAATTGAAGATGACGTGGTCTTTACTGTGGAATATTCAGTTCGTGGGGCGATGCTTGCCATTTATGAATTTTTTGGGGTGGAACGTGAAATCCCTGAAATTTACAACGGTCTACTTGATCCCAAAGTGGGTTTAAAAGCTTTAGAAACAGTGTTCCACTAAGTTTTTAATATATAGCGATAAGAGCACCTTTATGTCGCCACTATTACATAGTTTAATTTAAGCAACGTTTGGATACACGAGTGTGGCAGGGATGCCACACGTTATCCATCATAATAGGGATGTTATGTATGGGTAACAAAGGCTTTTGCTTTCTTTTGGCTTATCAAAAGTAAGGGTATTGCCTACACAAACACCTTTTATACTTTATTGAAAGTTGAGGCCGTGTACGCACCTAATTTTAAATTGGATAAAAAGAAAAATTAGATAAAACTTTATACGTCATTATTGGCGACGATATTCAGCTCCATGTTTCTTGCGTTTCCATTCGCCCTCACCTAGAAACTTCATGCCTGTAGAGTCTGCGAGTAGATGCAGTCCATCGCTACTTTTTTGGTAGCTGATTGCAATATCAATATGCTTTTGTCTTCTACAAAGCGTACTGTAATCTGGTGCGGTCCAATTTAATCCGCAAAGTTTAATCAGACTTTGCACAAAGCCAGTGA
>NZ_JAYFSK010000105.1:0-4039 GCF_041464035.1 Acinetobacter sp. AL9
AGATTAAATACAGTTTGTTAGCAGAATATCCAAGCTTTGAAGCCAATCTAGCAAGCAGTATTAAAAGTATGTCGGAGCGGCCTAGGAAGAGGAAATTACAACGATTTACAGATGATATTTCAATGTTATTTAGGAGGCACCAGAGTGTATGAAATATCATCAACATGGCTTAAGTTGGCGCGTATGGGTGAAAAGCCTTCTTTTCTTGACTCAAGCATTAATGCAGTACGATCTTCAAAGTTAAGATGATGGTATGACAATTTTATATACTCCATAAACCCTTTAAATTAATTAGGTGGTTTATGTCGCACTTCAAGTTTTACTCTGCCGATATTCAAACTGGTATCAAATATGATAACTTCTTTTACTATCCTATTAAATATCAAAAATATAGCACAACCTCAGAAGAGAATAGAGTCTTAACTTTTTTAAATGATGACTCATTTTGTATTATTAACTCAACTAGTAATAATCCTGCTTACATTAAGTTAGAAAGGAATTCTATATCTAACCCCTACAAGGATAATCGCTGTTATGTAAAAAGTAATGTCGGATTATTTACTGCGGAAAAACCTAAGAACCTTATTACAACAGCAAATTTTTTAAATGTAGATGCGGTTAATTCAACCAGTAGTGCTGCATTCCTATCTCAGCTTAATGAAATGGGGCAAAATGGATATAAAATTGTCGCATACAATAATAAGGTGTATGGAAATAAAACTGTAAATAGCTATATGAAGTTAGCTAATCAGAATACTCGTTACTCTGCTATTGTTTCTGATCGAACTGCAAGCTCTGTTAGCAATATCTATTTTTCATGGTTAAGTAAGCTGAATGAGAATGGAAAATCTGGATACCAATTTCTTCATTCTGTAAGGCCTTCTACCGACTTAAATTTTAAAGACTATTTTTTAAAAAATGAAAATGATAATGCATCATACACTTATGATAGTGGGTATCTTTCCCCACTTGTTGACACTAATCAACTAATTAATGTACTTAATGAATTAGGTCAAAAAGGTTGTCGCATTATTCAATTTAAACAATACTTTACAGGAAATCGTGCAGAAATTTTAGATAATAAAGAAAATCAACCTAAAATAGCAACTTGTGTAAATAGTAGCAAACATAATGGTACTTACACATATCGATACAAAGACTATCCAACAGAGAGTTCAAGACTTGAAAGTACTTTAGCATTGCAAAATATGATAAATGCTCAGGCTAAAGATGGGTATCGTTTAGTTAGTCGCTCTTTAGATATATCTGCCACTAAAAAAAATGGCTTATTATTTATGAAAGATAGTGAAGAGCTAGATGTAGGAGAATTTAAAGTATTTTCAGAGGATATCTTCTCAAATACTCCTATACTGAAATATTTGGATAAACGTTTTAATCAGCAAGGTCAAATCGGCTGGTTGTATACAAATGCAGAATTTGTAAATGCAAATAATCCAAAATCTATTCAGGCTGATCTCAATGATTTTCAGATAATTGAATAATTTTAGAGGGGCATCATTGCAGATAAAAATCTGATTAAATGATGTTCACTTTATCCCAGGATGGACTGATACTAGGCATTTTTATTGGTGAATAATAGAAAAACAAATAGTTTTATATTTCAAAAATTTATACAGATAAAAAATCGGGACGAAAACCCAAAAAGCCGACTTTTTTCCAGGTCGGCTTTTTTATAAGCAATTATGAAAGACCTCTCAAGATACTGGTTTTTTTATTGTCTAAACTTCTTAAATTAGGGTTAGATGAGGGTCCAGAATACGAATTAAAGTCACTGCAGGACTAGTCGGATAACGACGGCCTTGTTCCCAGTCTTGCAGCGTTCTCGCTCTGATACGTAAACCAAACTCTGCTTGGGTCAGTCCTAGGCAAAATATAAGCACTTAGGCAAGAAAAGCATAACTCTCTTAGACGTCGCACATTACAGTCCTATTGATACGTTATTTCGGAAGAGTTATGTTTGACAAGGGGGTAAATTAAACAGCTTACGATCGCGTTCATCAGTCAAATATCTCTCCATCTGAGCAATCAATTTTGCTCTGGCCTGCTCATCATCTTCGGTAATTTTCAGCATACAAGAACCGATTAACAGCTTTCTGAGCTTTACGACTCGGCATACTTTTCTTGAGACGGGAACGTTTATTCTGTTTTTCCAACTCTTCATGCTGTTGCTGGATATGGGCCAGAACCGAGCCTAATCTTTTATTCTCAACCACTTCATTCTGCTGTAGTCCAGCCAGTTTATTGAAGACGCTATAGTTGATCTTCCGTCCTTCATGCATGATCACCACAGTGCCATCCGGGTACTCTAGAAATGAAATGTATTGCCCAACAAGCTTATGATTCAGCTCTGTCGATTCAAGCAGATAAATACACTTGTCATAGGTGGTGGTGAGGTTCTTTGTGACCTTACGCGGTTCCTGCCAGGTGAATATATCCTCCAGCTCAACATCAGACTCTGTTAGCGGACGATGTAAGTTCTTTGAATTTCGCGCACACTTGGCGAACTTCTGGTTGAAATGCTCAATAAAGCAGGGTAGCCAGGCATTTGCTTCGGCAATTGAACTGATGCCTTCCAGACGCATTTCCTTGATCAAACGGTCTTGAAGGGTTCTATTCGCGCGTTCTACGCGACCTTTAGCCTGTGGTGAGTTGGCAAAGATAATATCAATGTTTAACTCATTCAGAATCCGGCCAAATTGCGTGATTTTGCTGTCCTGGCTCGATTTCTGGTTCACTCGGAAGACCGAATGTTTATCGCTATAAAAGGCCAGAGGCTTACCGTATTGTTCAATGTAGGCTCGGGTTGAAAGCATATAGTCGAAGGTCGTTTCCGCTTCACAGAAGCGCAGATGCAACAGCTTTCCTGTGGCATCATCGATATATACCAATAAACAGCACTTAGCAGCGCGTCCTTCGAACCAGTCATGATATGAGCCATCAATCTGGATCAGCTCACCGAAGCAATCACGGTTATAACGTGGCTGATATGGACGTTTAAGGCGCTTGGATCGCGGAATCCAGAGGTCATTTGCAGTCATCCAGCGCCGAAGCGTTTCTACCGGGATATTCAGGTCAAATATGCTGCTGAGCTTCTCATGGGCCAAGGTAGGTCCAAATCCCAGCAGATGTTCAGAAATAATGGAAAGACATTTTGATTTTAATAAATCATCATGGCGACGATGGCCAGGTTGACCACGGCTGGCATGCGCCATACCTGAAACACCATCTTGATTGAGCTTCTGTAATAACCGGGTAATTTGACGGGTTGAAAGATTAAGGATTTCAGCAGCACGGACTTGTGTAATACGATGATCTCGAACGTCTTGCAGAACAGCAAGACGTTGAATTTCTTTGTCAGACATAGTGATCAGCATCTATATTTCATATCCAGTCCATGATGTTTAAGCCATCATAAACTAGACATTTTTATTGGTGAGAATATAGACATTTTGAATGGGTTCTAACAAATGCTGTTTCGTATAACGTGTATTATGTTAATTTTAGGGAAACTTAATTCTATAGGTGATACCAATGGACAAAAAGATAGAAGAGAAAACTAAAGATATTAATGAAAAAATTCAAAAATTGGATTTAGCTATCCAAGAACTAATAGAAACTACAGACAATTTTTTTATTAATGATAAGTACTATGGAATTGAATGTGCTTTTATTTTAGACCATGCACTAAATATTAAAATGCACTTTTTCAACAAGTATCCAGCATTTGCACCACCTCACTTACGAGGAGTAGAAAATTATGATCGAATTATACATATTAGAGAAAATAATCCTGAAGATAAGCTAGAACAAATTTCTCCTCTTAAAGACTAAATTTTCTAATCGCGTACTTAGAAGCCCCTATTATTTAACATAATGGTGGTTATACGAATTGAACTTTTCTTCATCTAAGAATATAGTGTGATTAACAATGTTAATCATAGGAGCTTAACATGGCTTCAAATGCACTAGTCACTACTCGCATTAACGAAAACATTAAGCATGAAGCAACAGAAGTTCT
>NZ_JAYFSK010000106.1:0-3897 GCF_041464035.1 Acinetobacter sp. AL9
TTCGCAAGAGATGCGATGGATGTCTGATGATTTGTAGTCATAAATTTAAGTCCCCACTTGTTTCTAAGTGGGGACTAAATTAAGGCTTATAGGATGAATTCAGAAGGTGTGTTCAGCGGACGCTTACATTTCATCTTGTGTCGGTACAATTAAACTTGCAAAAGATTGAGTTAGCGGTGTCATCAACAGTTTTTGTAATAATTGTTGGTCAGCCTCTTTTAAACCCACCATCATTTTTTCATCGACATATTTTTGCGTTGTATTAAAGACCGAGTTTTGATCATGGATGGTTTGTTTGAACAATGCCATTGCACTTGGTCCAATTTCCCCTGCCGTTTGAAGATCATTTAACTTGCTGCGCACCTGTGCAAGGTTGTTCATATACACATCAAACAGAGATTGATCCTGTAAATCGTCACGTTTACGCAGCAGTTGATAAAACATTTGGTATTCTTGAGAAATCGCACCTTGCGCTTTTAGATCTGCCTGCGCTGCAGCTTTGTCATTAGATTGACGCAGCACTTTGTCTTTAAACCACGCCATAAATCCTTGTTCAGGCACAGCAAGTTCAGCTTGCACAATTGGATTATCCCAATTGGTTTCCACTGCAATACGTTGCAATAACTTGCGAATTGGCGAGTTTTGCGGCTCTCCCAACAAATCAAGCTGTTTCACTTGCTGGCTGAACTGATCTGTTTTGGCATAGTGAATACCATTTAGGAATTTCTTCCATTCACTTACATATTCTTGCTGATACAAGCTCAGCAATTGTTTACGGATTTGTTCAGGACTTCCTGAAAAAGTTAGATCATCCGACTGATGACTATTGAGCACCCAATCTTTGCTGTCCGTTGGCTGATTGGCTACCTGATCAATGGCTTGTTCGACATATTCATTCCACGCCTGCTGCGTAAAAATACCAGGCAAAGCATGACTGCCTAAAACAATGCGACTGTGTTGCTCCCCCCACAATTTGACTAACCGTAAGTGCAGGAAAACGTACTGCTGCACGCATTTTTATTTCGTTATATACCCGATCTCGTGCAGGCATTCCCTGAATGACCGACAACAGCACTTGACGAGTTTGATCGACCATTTGTGCATCGCTTTCCAGTACAGGAAAATCGTCCTGATGAGCGAGTGTCATGGCATAAGACAGGATTTTTTCTGCCTGCTGAATCATGTCCGTACGTGGCATTTCTCCACGATGGGCATCCAACCAAGTGCGCCAAAAACGTGAAATCTGATCACTTAAATGACTGCTCTCCCGATATTCAGGATTCGTCAGCATTAAATAAGCCTTTAACGCATTATAAGCATCTTGCGGATTTTGCACGGAAGGCTCTAAATATGGTTGAGTTTTCGCAACTTGCTGCGTTTTTGCATGTTGAACCGTACTGGGTTTGTCGGAGACTTTTTTATTTAAGTTAGGCCACCTGACCTAACGGGTTAATCTTATCATAGTACATTGCTTCAAACTCAAAAGGTGATACATAACCCAGTGCACTGTGTACACGCTCTTTATTAAACCAATCTACTCAGTTTAGTGTCGCAAGTTGTACATCCGCTAAACCTTGCCAATCCGTTTTTAAATATTCAATCACCTCTGTTTTGTATAAGCCATTCACCGTTTCAGCCAAAGCATTATCGTATGAATCACCGGTCGTACCGACTGATGCTCGTAAATTTGCTGCTTCTAAACGATTGGTATAGCGAATGGAAAGATATTGAACCCCTCTGTCACTATGGTGAATCACATTCTTTGGCATGTCTCGAGCATGTAACGCTTGCTCAAGTGCATCGAGCACCATATCTGTATTCATCCGTGTCGATACTTTCCATCCAACAATTGCTCGTGAGAAGACATCAATAATAAATGCAGTATAAACCCAGCCTGAATTTGTTTGAATATACGGGTGAGTAGACCAAGGGAATTTCACCCTTAGCCCCTCGCAGAACCGGACATGAACCTCTCAGCTCATCCGGCTCCCATTATCCAACCGATGGTAAACATCCCATTTTCCAGTGCACAAAGGCATTTGGAAAATCACGCGCAAGTCGCCCTAAGGCATATCTAGCCCGTCTTTTATGACGGGCCAAGTTTTTATACTTACGCCTCATCCAGCGTATAAGATAAGCATTCATGTGTTGCCAGATCGCTGACATTGCTGAACCATGGAATCGACCATAGTATTGCTGCCAGCCTTGAAGAATTGGATTAAATATTGCAGATAAATCACTTAATTCGCGATTACACATCAGATGTAGATGCCATTTCCGAATAGTCTGTCGCATTGCTTTAAGTGCATCACGACTGACTGCAGGAGAGAAATTTACATAAACTCTTTTATACTTGTCCACAGCCTTACGGGGCCTAAACGTGTACCCGAGAAAAGTAAATTGAACATCTGGATATGCTTGGCGACGATTCACATCTTGGCAATAAACAATCTTTGTCTTATCTGGATGCAATTCGAGTCCACATTCACGAAATCGTGCACCAATCTTTTGTAAAACAAGTTTGGCTTGAGATAAACTTCGGCAATGAATTACGCCATCATCTGCATAACGGCAGAACCGTACACTTTGAAGATGTTTCGTAATCCACATATCAAAAGCATAATGCATAAATAAATTCGCCAATAAAGGACTCACAACACCACCTTGTGGTGTGCCGCGATTCCTTTCTAAAAGATGGCCATTTATGTGTTGCATTGGTGCTTTTAACCAACGTTGCACATATAAAAGAATCCATGGAATTTCACAGTGTTTCTTGAGTGCACGCATTAGTAAATCATGGTCGATGTTATCAAAGAGACCTTTGATATCAAATTCCACAACCCAGTCATAATCCCAACTTCGTCTCCTCACTATCGCAATTGCATCATGGGCAGAACGCCCCGGACGATATCCATATGAGTTTGGATGAAATAATGGATCAATTTTCGGCTCTAATAAGAGCTTAACTGCTGTTTGCGCGACTCGATCTGCAACTGTTGGAATACCTAGTATACGCACGCCACCTGACTTCTTTGGAATCGGAACAGCCTTAACTGGCGGTGGAAAATAACTGCCAGAACAAAGTCGATTCCATAGTTTGTATAGGTTGTTCTTTAAATGCTTTTCGAATTGCTCAATAGATTCATGATCAACGCCTGGAGCGCCACCATTCTCTTTGACTTTTTTAAATGCCTCCCAGATTAACGCTTTAGGAATGTTAAATGGTTTGGTCATAAAGTTTTGCTCCTCCTGCTTGCACAGTTGACAAATCCGTAGACCTGGATAATGCAACCCCTTCGCTCCATTACCATTACAGTAACTTCAACACTACTACGAGTTGCTCCGCCCCTTGGTGACGCATTGCTATTATCAGCCTTGCCTTTTGAGCTTGTGCCTTTCGCTTGACATCGCCACCGAAGGTTCCCGCAGTTCAACGTAAGAGCCTGAATTAGGATCGCGCTGCCTCTACGCCGGACACCGAATGGCCCGTAAGCAGGTAACGGCCAAACTAATCGCGGGGTAACTTCCATCCCCGGTTTTGATGTCATTTGAGTACTTTCGACACTTGAACGGCAGTTCACTGTTGTTCGCCTTCCTAATTCTTACCTGACATCTCTACGATGCCTTTTCCATAACGCTCACGACCGGGACTTTTGATCCAAGCCGCTTATGGTGGTTTGCTACCTGCTCCTGCAAGCCGATAGCGAGGGGCCATACCCTCATCTCTTACGCCGCTTGCTGCGGCACACTGAAGTCAGCGACCCATAGCTGGTCAGGATGATCAGCACTAAAATTGCGTTTCACCAAGTCATCTGCTCGTTTTTGATCCTCTCGGCTACGGGTAGTTTGTTTATTCTTACCACGCCAAACACCTTGTATACCTAGTTTTTGCATCAA
>NZ_JAYFSK010000107.1:0-3829 GCF_041464035.1 Acinetobacter sp. AL9
TCTATCTGCGACTAAAGTGCCTTCCTCATCCCATCTTCTTAGGGTTTGGATGGAAACACCCAGTGTTTTAGCTGCAACGCCAATACTAACATATCTACTCATTTGTATATAATAATATAGAAATAGGCAGATTTCAACTAGCAGTTATTAACCCTAAATCAATTTCAAAAAAAGTGCTGCACATTGCAGCACTTTTTGATTGCATCTTTTTATTTTGCAGTGCTGCTTGCAGAAGTCATCACAGTTTTTTGTGCCGCTAAATACTGTGCTTCCGCAGGTTGTTTTTCAATACGTTGTTCTTCTGGAAAACTCAGACTATGCACAATTTCAGTCGCTGCAACACTCGACCATGAACACCCTAAACTCATTAGACCTAACCCAATCAGCATCCACTTATTCATTTTCACTTTCCTCAATCTCTCATTTTTACAGCAGTCCGTTGTGCTCAATACATTAGGGTCTGTTGACAATTCGTCTATGTTTGCGGCATGAGAGATATATCTCGCAAGGTTTTTTAGCTGATATAAGGCATGGGACAGGAAATTTAGTCATTCTAAATGACTGGCACATAACGCAATAGCAGCAAAAAATATGCTCGCCCCGAAAGGCTGTGGCTAAAACTTTCTCAGATTGCGTTATGAAACTTAGCAATAATCTCGCTATTCCTTGCGTTTCATGCCTGATCTGCTCAGTTTTAGCCTACAGCGCAAGCCATTTATGAAATGTCAACAGACCCTAGCCTGCAAAAAAAATGCTGCGTGAACCGTGACAAAAAACTCTGCTTTTAAAGCGGTTATTAGACGTGAAAAGAGAAAAACTGAATATCACTGCAAATGGTGATTTTAGGTGAAAAGTGAACTTATTTTTTAGCACGCTCAATGCTACATAAGCCAATCGAATTCAAGTACAAAAGATAAAAGCGTAAAACGATATCCACATTTTACGCTTCATCTTAATTAAAGAAAGAATCTCACATGCCCTGTAATTTTTTTACCATTTCACCTAGGCGTTGTCCTTGCGCTTCACAAAGGATTTTTTCATCCTGACTCAAAACCTGATCGTGGCGCGGGCCGCTCACATGCGTTGCACCATACGGCGTACCGCCCGTTTTGGTATTTGATAAAGCAGGATGCGCATTATGCAATCCCATAATCATCATTCCGTGGTGAAACAATGGCGGCAACATGGTCAATAAGGTACTTTCCTGTCCACCATGCATCGAACCCGATGAGGTAAAAACGCAGGCAGGTTTATTGTGCAATGCGCCATTCAGCCACAGACTAGTGGTTTGATCCCAGAAATATTTCATTTCAGATGCCATATTGCCAAAACGTGTAGGTGAACCTAAAGCCAAACCTGCACAATTGGCCAAGTCATCCAAAGTACAATAAATATCACCTTCGGCAGGAATACTTGGCTCGGCTTGTTGCACCACGGTCGAGATATTTGGCACAGTTCTAATTTTAACGGGCATGCCACTAGCCTCTACCCCGTTGGCAATTAAATGTGCCATTTCTTTGGTAGAACCATATTTACTAAAGTACAAAACCAGAATATATGCTTGCATCATGCTAAGAAATCAGACTAAAAATGAAAACTATACGGTATTTTGCTGCTTTTTTGGTTAAGCTTAACCATGAAAACAGATAAAGATGATTAAAAAAGTTGAGACAGCCACTGTATGATCGTTGAGTATTTAAAGAAACTGCCTTTTTATGACAAACAATGGTTTCAATTTGTCTTATTTGTGCTGCGTCGCTTTGAAGCAGATCGCTGCCGTGAACAAGCAGGCTCTTTAACCTACACTACCCTGTTTGCCGTTGTACCTATGCTCACCGTATTTTTGGTGATCATCTCATCCATTAAGGCACTCGAACCTGCACGGCAACAATTACAACAACTGATTTACAGCAACTTTTTACCTAAAACCACCATCGCCTTTGATAAAGCCTTAAATGCCTTTACCGACAAATCTAGCAACTTAACCGTCATCGGGATTTTGTTTTTATTCGTGACCACGGTGATGATGCTGACCAGTATTGAAACTGTGTTTAATCGAATTTGGCGGGTTAAGGAAACCCGTGGCGGTATTATGGGTTTTATGCGTTACTGGACCATTATCTCATTAGGCCCTATTTTACTGGGCAGTGCTTTTGTCATTTCCTCAACTTTGGCTTCTATGAATGTGCTGAGTAATAACTTTGCAGGTTATGAGCTCAATGGAGCATTTATTTTATGGCTGATTTCATTTGCCCTAACCATTTTAGGTTTTTTTATTCTGAATTGGACCATTCCCAACCGCAGTGTACCTATTAAAGCCGCATTAATTGCGGGGGGTTTCAGTGCTGTTGTATTTGAATTTTTGAAAAACCTGTTTGGTTTTATTATGTCCAACTTCACCAGTTATGAAATTATTTATGGTGCTTTTGCTGCCGTACCTATTTTCTTACTGTGGATTTTCCTGTCTTGGAATATTGTGCTGTTAGGTGTTGAAATTAGTTATGCCTTGACCGCTTTTGAAGCCAGTCGCGAAAAAAAATGCCATCCGCTGCTCATGCTATTGGACTTACTGGAATTGTTTTACAAAAAACAAATGCGCGGAGAAAGTGTCACTGAAGCTGAAGCCTTAGATGTATTGGGACGTAATGAAATTGGGCGCTGGCCGTCTTATGTGCTGATGCTAGAACAACAAAATTTAATTAAACGTACTGAAAATGATGAATTTGTTTTGGTGCGCAATTTATCTCAGGTAGATTTTTGGAGTTTTTATTCACAGCTACCGTATTCATTGCCACGTCGTCAGGACTTGGCCAATGTCTATCCTGATGATGAATGGATGCAAAAACTTGGCCCCGTACTCAGTGAAACCGATGACTATTTGGCTGCCAAATTGTCGATTCCGCTCTCTAAGATTTTTGAAGAAAAATAATCTTGTACGCGCTCGCTAGATTTTAAATATCACCCATCTTCAAATTTAAACCCGTATTGAGCTACTAGGTTATTTGAAGATGATTTTTACATGACAACATTGCTGATGTTGAGTCTTGCTCAAGTTCATGGAAAAGCTGCAAATACTTATTTTCTTTTTAGTACTTGGGTTTTATGTTTAAACCAACATTGAGCATTCACCATCAACACCCCCAGCATGACCAAAACAGCCCCAATCATAAAACTTTGGCTCAAGCTTTCATTCAACAACCATACACCAAACAATACGCCAAATAATGGCGTTAAAAATGAAAACACGCCTAAACTGGATGCTAAATATTGTTTCAGCAACCAAAACCAAGCGAGATAGCTAATAAAAGAAATCAATACCGCATGAAAAATCAAACTGCCTATGGCTAAGGCTGTCCAATGAATTTCAGCCTGTCCCATCCACCATGCCATCGGCAGTAAAATCAAAAAACCACCCATCAATTGGTAAAACAAAGTTTGTGTTGCAGGGGCTTCCGATAAACGACTTAGACGTACCGCAACAGTTGTGGCTGCCCAAAGTATGCCTGCACTCAGCGCAAGTAAATCGCCAAAAAGCATCTGGCTGAAGTTTTGGTGGCTCTCTTGTTGCACAGTATCACGCCATAAAAAAGTCACCGCTATGCCAGCAAAAGACAACAGAATCCCGCCCCATTGCAAGCGAGATAAACGCTCTGCAGGTAGTTTCCAATGCAACGCTAAAGCCACAAAAATAGGCGCGGTATATAACCCGAATTACGGATAAGAAAAGCCCTTGAAAAAAAGGTAGTTAGAGCCATTTAGAAAGTTACGACACAACCCAAAGGCTCTAACTACCATGTACGATTTTACAGAAATTTTTTGTATTGTTGAT
>NZ_JAYFSK010000108.1:0-3723 GCF_041464035.1 Acinetobacter sp. AL9
AGTTGTATGAGGGATAAGGGCAAATTGTAGGTTTTATCTCAGGTTCAAATTTAAGATTTTAGCAGCACTCCAAACTCTACAATTTGCGTATAGTGGTAGCTAATCACTATATCAATCAAGATACAAGAAGCACTGCTTCGCAAGGCTAAATGAGTTTTACTATGATCAGCTACCCCAACAAAACAAGGTGGCTTAACTAGAGCGGAATATCACTTATAAATACGCTTTTAGTTGTTCAAACAAGTGGAACCACCTCTAACCGAGTCACACTTTTCATTATTCATTCCACCCCAATGTCAATTTATGACAAAAAATATAAAAATAAACACATATTTTTCAATGGCTTGTATTTTTATATTAAATAGATGTATAAAATTATGCAATTCTCAAGTTTCATATCGCTTTATATTTTCAACACAATTTTATTAATTTTTCTTTATAAAAATCAGCGAATTTTTAAAGCAGCACACAGATTGATAGACAATATTTGATCGAGTTTGCGCTCACGACTGCATAAATTGAAGGAAAAAAAGAGAATAAAATTTAAATTATTTTTTTAATTTCTGACAGACGGTATTCTATCGCACTGAATGGATAGCACTAGAACATGCGTTCAATGTTCTGCTTAAACTTTCTGACGAAATTGCGAGATATCTAAAGTGTGAATCTGACCGCGCCAAATCCATTTTAGCTTGGATTCTAAAAACTCATCGCCTTCAAACCAAACGAATAAACCTTCCATCATGTCTGGCCAATCGGCTTGCGTGACTTCATTACGTCCAGAAATCACCGCGATAATTGCAGCTAAAATCGTATCATGACTCACAGCCAAACTCAGTCCGTATTGGTTGGTTGGATGGGTGTTATAAATCAGCTCAAGGACATCCACGACACCATGAATCGGATGTTTCATGCCGGGCAAGGCATTATTCACAAAACTATTAATAAAGCCTAAAGCACCCTGTTTCTGAAAATATGGGCCTGCCTGTTTGATATCAAGTACAAAGCTTCCTGGTTCCACCAATAAACCTTGTTCTATAATTTCAATGTGATGGGTATTGGGTTCAAGGGTAATGCCATCTGCCCCACGAATCATTAAAGCAGCCGTATCGACACAACGCTGAATAGGACTTGAAATACAGTGTTGAATCACCCGATCTGTATTTCCAACCAAGTAGCCTCCCCATGCTTCGGCTAAATCGCGACCTTGTTCGGTCAATTGTAAATTATAGCCAGCCAAACCCTGACCAACGACAATTTCACGAATAGAATGACGGGTAAACAAAGTCACAGGCGTCTGAGCATCAGGCAATAAATCAATTGCTTTAAGCATACTTGCAGGGAGTAGTTCTAATGCCATGATCTAGCCAAAATTTTAACTTGGTTGCTTGACACTATACCATGTTCAGCACTTTGCTCAATCTGACTTCGCCATAAGTCCAAGTGCTTGTAAGGCAATCTGTTTCATCTGCGTATTTTTATAGGCGATAAAACCACCATTTAACAATGTATCGCGCTGATTATATAAAAATGCCCGCCCCTGAAAATCGACCAATCCACCACCTATTCGTTCCAATAAACATTGTCCTGCACTGGTGTCCCACTCAGAAGTCGGATGAAAACGTGGGTAAATATCGACACGATCTTCCAAAATCATGCAGAATTTATAAGCACTACCTGCTTTTAGTTCTTCAAAATTGGTCAACTGCGCCAAGCTTTTTAAATAGTCTGCATAGTGTGATTTTTTTTGACTACTGTGGCTTAATCCAATTTTTAGAACTGAAGATGTTACCGTGGGTTCAGACTGATAGAGATACCATTGCTGAGTTAAAATATGATATTTCAATGGCATACCCTGTTCAGGACAAAAATAAATAGTTTGCTCGCCTGGTACTGCAAGTACTGCAAAAGTTGTTTGCACACCACAAATTAAACTTAAATTAATGGTAAATTCAGGACGTTGATGTAAAAACTCTTTCGTGCCATCTAAAGGGTCAAGCAACCAAAATTGCTGCCATTGCTGACGTTGGTCTTGCTCACCTTCTTCGGACAACACAGGTAAATTGGAGATTTTTGCCAAAGCCTGCATTAAATAATAATTGACTCGATAATCGGCTTGCGTAACAGGAGAATCATCGGTTTTCTTTTCTACATCAAAAGCAGCACCTGAACAATAATCTTGAAATTCCTGATTTAAAATTTCACACGCCTGCTGCACGATTGGCAATAACTGTAAAATTAAAGTATGCGTTGGCGCCTTTGTTTTTATAAACATAACTATCCTTTTTAGACTGTATCTAAAGGTCTAATTTTTCATTACTTTCATAAAAACATTGTAATAAAATTTACGGCTGATGCGTAGATAAAATTTAGTGGCTAGATATGCTAAATCAAGACTTTATGTGTCAAAGCAATTCATTTTTACTTGAGTTTTTTATTTATTGAGTGCTTAGTTAATTAATCTTTAAATGGATTGGATAATCTTTTTTTAAACATCGATAAAGTGAGTGCACCACTAACCAATAATAAAATACCCACAATCACCAAATAAGTTTCACCACCAAAAAAACCAATAATAATTGCAGCAATACCCAATAAACCCAAAATAGTGGTAATAGCAATTCCTAAAATAGACATCACAATTCCTTTTAAATTTATTTAATCATGAAAAATTGTCAATATTCTCAGGTATCGTTCTGTCATATTCATGCCTCTTTTGATAGTTAAAGCGTAACATTTGAGCGCACCTTGCCACATTTATACACAGAACTTATACTGAAATAGACTAAACACGACCTATTACATTTCACTGAGTTTGCTGAATAGCTTAAGTGCAGATTATGACAACTTGATGCATTTTATTTAAAAAGATTCTTTCTTAAATCATTTTTGAATCACTGCAAAGGAAATTCCCTTTCCTTTTAGGAGACTTGCGGAGCATGCTCCTCAGGGAGAGGTTTTTTATAAGAATCCCCTCATCCACTTGCGGAATATATTCCTCATCCTGAGCAATACATGGCGTAAAAGAAGGGACTTTCAATACTAATTTTACTGATCATTTATGATCAAATTTCGACTTATAAAAGGATTCTAATTCAGGTTGAACCATTCATAGAATTAAGGTATAAAAAAGCCCGATCTGCATCAATCGGGCCAGATTTAAAGGTACACAAATTTGTATACATAATCAAAATCACTAGAATTTTAAATCAAAAAATTAATCAATCCTTTTCTAGAAAAGTTAACTCTCCCTCATCTGAGGTGATTTTAATTTTGACTTTACGATAACTACGTTTATCTGGGTTTAATGCCGACTCTGAAACATGATGGGCGAATTTTTCATCGCCCATTAAATGCGCAAATAATTTATAGCCGATACGCATTTTCTTAATTTTTTTCTTCTTTTTCTCAAACTCATCGAGTTGTTTATCTAAGTGTTTTAAATCTAAATACTGTTGTTCAGCCATTACTAGCTCCCTAATTTAAAAAATTTACCATTCAATTTCTATGCTTGTACAGACAAACAAATACAGAAATATGTCAAAAAAATTGTTTTTGTGAACGCTACAGTTACTTTTTACAACTGCCCCATCTCACCATACGCGCCAACTTAAGCCATGTTGATGATATTTCATACACTCTGGTGCCTCCTAAATAACATTGAAATATCATCTGTAAATCGTTGTAATTTCCTCTTCCTAGGCCGCTCCGACATACTTTTAA
>NZ_JAYFSK010000109.1:0-3698 GCF_041464035.1 Acinetobacter sp. AL9
CAAACGAACAAATAGAGCAGATAGAATTTGCACTCAACCATCGTCCTAGAAAAACCCTAGGTTGGTATACACCGAGTGAAGTTATGGCTGGTTTTTATACTGTTGCACTTGCCGCTTGAATCCGCCAGATATAAACCGTTTAGACAACTTAGCATATTTTTAATCCAAATCTGCAAGCATAAACATAAGACAACAATTTTATTTAACGAAAATGTGACTTAGTTTACATTTAATCGACTTTGTAGGTAATGGTTATTTGATATGATCGCCTTTCTGTTGTGAACGTCACACTCATTCAAGTTTTTTTCTTAATTATCAACCCATTGCAAAAGTGAGTTTAGTACTTGCAAAACTTTAGCATACCGCAAACTATATCTTCGACTCAAAAGCAAATATTTGCCTTTGGACTGCTAGCCGTTGTGGTATTTTTTTCTTGTTTATTGGGTATTTTTACTCGCCCACTTAGCTACTTTTCTTTTTTTTGGCCAAGCAACGCCCTCTTGTTGGGGCTACTCATTCGCTTTCCATCTTTAAAAAGTTTTGGTGGAATTTTGGGTGCTTTTTTTGGCTATATGGGCGCCGATTTGGTCACAGACAATACTTTCCTGATGACGCTAGGTTTAACGCTTTCCAACTTTGTAGCTGTTTTTAGTGGGTTGTTTTTCTTTAATTTTGCCCGCGCTAAACTTCCAGCGAGCAATAATAATGTGTCAGAGCTATATCCACATATTATTGCTGTAACTTTAGGCTGTTTCTTTGGGGCTTTATTTGCCATTCTTCTGCTGCCAAATTTGCCGCACACCTTTATGTTAAAAGAAAATCGTTGGATTGATTTTTTTACTTGGTGGTCTGGTGAAATTTTAAATGCGGTAATTGTCTTACCTTTAATTTTGGCTGCCCCAGGCTGGTCTAAATTCAAAAAAATTATAAATAATCAATATGCTAAAGAAACTCAAATTCAGGATATCTTGCCCTTTTTTGCATTACTGATCTCTATCGCCTGCACCCATATTTTTTATGGACCAGGTGCATTGTTGTATCCATTGGCTGCATTAATTTGGGCAGCTGCCAGCTATCAACTTTTTAATTTGGCACTGATTAATAGCTTGGTCTGTTTAACTCTGTATCACAGCGTCACAGGCTTGTTTATAGATCAAGTGAATTCGAGTTATTTAACTACCATTATTTCTATTCGTGTGGGTTTAATTATTTTAGGTCTTGCCACGTTAATTTTATGTGTGATTAGCCAAAACCGAAATCAGTTGTATAGAGAAGTATTGTATTTGGCAAATCATGACAGTTTAACCGAAACACTGAACCGCCGTAGTTTTACTCAGTTAAGTGAAAAAGCTTTAAAGCATAAAAACAATCATTCATTGTCTTTAATTATGTTAGATATCGACGATTTTAAAAAAATGAATGATCAATATGGGCATTATGTCGGTGACCGTGCTTTGCAACATCTCTCTAACATCGTTAAAAGCAATTTACGTGATCACGATTTATTTTGTCGCATTGGTGGTGAAGAGTTCATTATTTTGCTGAACAATAATAACTTAAATAAAACTCAACGCATTGCAGAACGTATTCGTATGTGTATTGAACATCAAGCGTTAAATTTAGAAAACCTTGAACCCATTCATTTTACAGTAAGCATGGGCGTGTCACATACACACTTACCCACCAATCTCCCTTTACAAGATTTAATTATTCAGGCAGATCAGGCGCTATATCAGGCAAAAATGCAAGGTCGTAATCGGGTCATTCTTGCTTCTTAAACAAAAATAGCATACAACATCAATTTGACAATACAGATTTTCAGGATTGAAATGAAACTTGCAGAATACCTCCAATATGATGCTTTAGGCTTGGCAGAGCTGGTTGCCAAAAAGGATGTTCAGGCCTCAGAATTATTAGATATTGCGTTACAACGTGCTGAACAAACCAATCCACAATTAAATGCCATTATTATTCCTATGCATGAACATGCACGGCAGCGCACACAAACAAAATTAACAGGCCCATTTGCAGGTGTGCCCTTTTTAGTCAAAGACTTATTTCAACAATATGCAGGCTATCCGACTTCATTTGGTTGTCAGGGTTTAAAACGTGCGCATCATCTTGCAGAACAAAATGCAGAAATTGTAAATCGTTGGGAAAATAGCGGAATCATTACCTTTGGACGTACCAACACGCCTGAATTTGGGATTAAAGGGATAACCGAGCCAGATGCTTGGGGTGCATGTAAAAATCCATGGAATTTGAAACACAATAGTGGTGGTTCTTCTGGTGGTTCTGCGTCTGCAGTTGCGGCAGGTATTGTGCCAATTGCAGGGGCAAGTGATGGCGGTGGTTCAATTCGTATTCCTGCGTCTTACTGTGGTTTGTTTGGTTTAAAACCAAGTCGTGGACGCACCCCGTGGGGGCCACAACTCAGTGAAGCCATGCATGGTGCAGCGATGCAACATATTTTAAGTAAAAGTGTACGTGACAGTGCGGCAATGCTCGATGCAACGCATGGCGCAGATGGTCATTCACTTTTCAAAATTGAAGCTCCTGAACGCAGTTATTTAGATGCAATTCAGCAAGCGCCAAAAAAATTAAGAATCGCATATTCGACCCAATCTCCGATTGGTACAGCTGTTTCACAAGATGCGATCAATGCCATTCAAAAAACCGTACAGCTTTTAGAATCTTTAGGGCATGAAGTTGTTGAAGACCGTCCGGCTATTGATGGTATGCAATTGGCCAAAGATTTTATTACCACATGGTTTAGCCAATTTGCTTATTTAATTGCTGAAATTCAAACTCGCCTGCCAAATCATTCCGATAATTTTGAGCTCGACTCTTTGGCTTTGGCTGCCTTTGGCGCAAAAACCACGTCAGTAGATTACATTCGTAATTTGAATAATTGGGGGGTATATGTCGCGCAAATGAATCAATTCTTTGAGCGTTATGATTTATACCTCATCCCTGCAACTGCCTCAGTTGCACCAAAAAATGGCGAAGTTAAAACTCCTGCATGGCAAAAACCAATTTTAAAAACACTATTACATGCAGGTAAAGCACATTGGTTAGCGCAAGGTAAATTGGTCGATCGCATTGTCAAAGAAAACCTAAAATGGGTGCCATTTACTCAACTTGCCAATATTACTGGGCTGCCAGCAATGTCTGTGCCATTGTATTGGAATAAAGATAACTTACCATTGGGTTCGCAGTTTATTGCGCCTTTTGCACGTGAAGATGTGCTTTTACAACTGGCTGCACAACTTGAAACGGCTCAACCGTGGTGGCATCAATACGCTAAAATCCGTATTTGATGTAGCAATGAGTAAGAAGCAAGCAAACTATGCTAATCCAACGTTGCTTGCTTCTATTTTTGATAAAAGAACGCTATTACCAACTAGGCTTTGGTATCACTCGACATTGACTGCGATTCTAATTGCTTTGGCAATCCCCAAATAAAACACAGACCAATCAGTGTAGATAATCCTGCAAAAATAAAAATCCATTCGCCTGAAACAATATCCCAATAATGCCCTGCCAAAATACTCCCCAGTGCAACCCCTAACCCCCATACGCGCCAACTTAAGGCTTAAACTGTTGAAATATATTATAATTATCGCTTGAAAAATAAAAAAGGTGGTTGTATTTATTAATGCGCTAACACAAAACACAACCACCGTGGCGTATCATGA
>NZ_JAYFSK010000110.1:0-3572 GCF_041464035.1 Acinetobacter sp. AL9
CAATACAAAAAATTTCTGTAAAATCGTACATGGTAGTTAGAGCCTTTGGGTTGTGTCGTAACTTTCTAAATGGCTCTAACTACCTTTTTTTCAAGGGCTTTTCTTATCCGTAATTCGGGTTAAATTACCAACTCCATAACACTTATATCTTTTCCTGCCTGACATCTCACACTGCTCAATTTGCTTGTTTATTACATTCTTGCTATAAAACCCGAAATAGAATTTTTACTCTATTTTTTAAAATAACAATTTTGGGGATGCTGTTCATGAAAATAAATTTCAGAGGGATTTTTGCGGGTTTCGTTTTAACAACCCTCTCAAGTGTTGGCTTTGCAGAAAGCGATCTACTGGTCGGTAAATGGAAAACCATTGATGATCGCACAGGTTATTCACGTGCCGATGTCGAAATTCGCAAAAAGCCAGATGGCACTTATGAAGGCATTATCGTGGAAACCCGTAATATTCCGGGTGCAGAAAAAATGGTGATTTGTAGCAATTGTCCAGGTAACTTAAAGAATAAACCTTTTATTGGCTTGCCATTTATTTGGGGCTTTAAACAAGATGCTAAAAACCCACGTGAATTTAACCAAGGTCATGTTTTAGACCCAATTGGCGGTAAAGTTTATAAAGGCAAAGCTCGTTTAAGCGCTAACGGTAAGCGCCTCACCTTACGTGGCTATGTAGGTGTTTCAGTGATTGGTCGCAGCGTGACTTGGGTAAAATACTAATTCCAAAAACTAAGATATTGATTTACAGGGTTCTTTTTAAAGAGCCCTTTTTATTACCAAATTTTGAAACAATCCTTTTAAACACCGTACGACCGTTCAATCCAAAATATTGAAATAAAGGATGGCATTGAATAAAAAATAGACTAATATCTATAAGACATCTATACGCACAAGCCAAATTGACACATCAATATAACAGGCGTGAGCACAGCAAAGGGTTGGCTGAATTTCACCAAAGGAATACAAATAAAAGATTCTATTACAGCGTACACAGGCTAAATTAAAGAGAATCACTTATTGGATATCCACCAATTATTGATGTAAAGCAATCCCTCATTTCAGGCGAGCCAACTCGTTTGAATTCGATCAGAAGGAGTATGCCATGACCACTATTTTATATCGTGAAATCACTTCAGACGGACAGCACACAGAAATTATTGAAGAATTTACCCAGTTAGATTTAAAAAAATTTGCCGAAGCGTGTGGGCAAAGCCCTGAATGGGTCTTACAACTTTTAGAATATGACATCCTGCCTTCCCGCCCTGCCGAACGTATCCACCAATTTTTTGGTGAAGATATCAACCGTGCACGCCAAGCCTATCGGCTGCAACGTGATTTTGATGCCAGTTTTTCAGCTGTCGCCATGATGCTTGACCTGATTGATGAAGTGCAAAAATTACGTAAAGAAGTTAAACATCTGAATTTTCAACATAGTTAATCCTCACGCTCTAGTTGTGTGATTCATCACCTTGCTAGAGCGTTTTTCTTTCTATGCCCGTAAATTTTTTTGATGAGAATGATCTACACAATGAAAACTAAAGACTGCAACAAGAAGATTAAAAATATGTTTCCTGAGTTTCGTGATTTAATTCAGGGATTACGCGACAGCAATCCACATTTTTCAAAAATTTTTGAAGATCACGAACAGCTAGACCGTGAAATTAGCCAGTTAGAGCTTGATCCTGTGCATCAGATTAATGATGACATTGAAGCGCTGAAACGCAAAAAATTAAGACTGAAAGATGAAATGTATCACTTGCTGCTTAAAGCGCAAAATGATCAATTAGCTTAAAAGCTCATACAAGTCTAAACCGTACATCTAAATGCAATGAGATGCAGGACACAGCAAGAAAAGGCAAAAAGCAAAAAAGATGGCATATTCAAATCTGAAGCCAGTGTTCAAAAATCTGCCATCTTGAGCTAAATGTCTGACTATCCTGCTCAATCTGTGGATAAGCTTATCAGTCCTATGGATAACTTTTGAGGTCTGTGGACAACTTTTAAATCAATACATTATCTTGTGAATCCGCATTGGATGCAGGACTCAATCCATCACCACATCCGTAAGTTTATCTTCTAGATCATTTAAGTTTAGTCAGTTTTTCAACTTCTTTAATGGTGCCTTTCACGGTTTGCTTAATGGGTTCATAGTCTAAAAACCAAAATAAATTCATGGGTTGGTCATTATGTTGCTGTGCCAACATATCAATCACACTTTTTTCACCCAGACCGACAAGGTGCCTACGATAAAAATAATACAGCAACAACAAAGTAGTCATCACCATTACCCCAAGCATGATCCAAAAGGCCTGTGCGTGTTTCAGCCCCGGCATAAACTCAAAGTTCATACCATACACCCCTGTAAATAAAGTCAAAGGTGCAAAAACTGCGGTAATGATGGCTAAAATCCGCATGTTTTCATTGGTCTGGTTGGCAATAGCAGAAAAATGCAGATCAATTGCGGTTTGCACTGCAGAGCGTAAGCGAATGGTATGCTTTTGAATTCGTTCAATGTGACTGGTCAAATCATCCAAACGTACCAAAATAATATCCTGCCGTTCACTACGTTTTTTGCCACGTAAATGTGGGTAGTTATCGACAATTTCATCACGCAATTCCTGCAAGGCTTCTATTTGCTCTTCACATAAATTTTCAACTTGCTGAAACGCCATATTTTCTTGCAGCAATTGATGCCAACGAGTAAAACGACGATGTCCCTGCAACAACTCTTGTTGCCAATATTCCACACGGCGGGTTAGCGGCATGCGAATATCCAAGTAATCATCCGCTACCAAATTCAGTAAACGCAACGTTAAATCTAATGGTGTTGCTGCCAGTTTGCGTGCTTTATTCTGTTCTTCAATCGGGCGTTGTACCGCTGCTTCCACACGTGACAAATAGCTTTCCATGACTTTATTGCCCTGTTCCCGCACACTAATCAAAATCTGCGGTGTCATAATAAAGCTCATCGGCGTAGTGGCCAGTCCAAAAATCCGTTCATGTTTCTCCCCGACTTGTTGCCCTGTTGCAATACGGTCTTCGGGTGTGATCAGTTTACGGAAAATCAATAAGTCATAATCATCTAAAGTATCAAACGCACATGGATGCTCTATATTTAAAATATCGCGTACATGATATTCATTGAGCGATAATTGACTGTACTGAAAAATCTCTTGTTGCCACTGTTCTGCACGGTTAAGCACATCATCACGGGTGCAATCAATCCAGATAAATTCAGGCTCAAGCCCTTCAATTGGCTGTTTTTGCACATAAATATTGGTTTTATGATTGGTATGCAGATAAAAATAATAACTTTGCATAGAACGGGCACTCTATTTCAGTTTTCTTGTACGGTTTTTTGAGATTTTAAGATGTACTCAGTTTAAGCATGGATCAGGCTTCTTTTCAAATACATGCTGTAATTTATGCCGCTTTTCAGTAAGCGTCCGCTGAACCCCATGCCTATTTTTTAATTCGGTTCAGGTTTCCAGCGGTGTGGTAGCAATTCTTCAATCTGAGTCACTTTATGTGTCGGCAACCTTTTCAGCACATCACTTAAATAGG
>NZ_JAYFSK010000111.1:0-2889 GCF_041464035.1 Acinetobacter sp. AL9
CTCAATTCAGCAAGTGTTTTTTCTGCTTTGATCGCAGCAAGTGCTACCTTAGCCTTAAAGTCGTTTGAATGATTTCTTCTTGGTCTACGTGCCATAAAATACTCCATATATTGATGTTTATAACATCATTTGAGGAGCAGAGTATCACTTATAGGAGTTGTTCAAATTTCCGGATCCATCTCTGTTTGACGAAGTGTTTGCAATTTTGATATTGAGCTTGGTGACTACCAAACCGATCAATTTTAATTTATGAAAAGCAATTACCTAAACTTATTTACAGATTCGCTTAAATAGGTCTGAACTTCTCTTGTTACTTTTAAACGAGATGAGTTCCAAACATCGTATGTGCCAGTCTGAAATTCAACTTTTCACTGACATCTTCACCGATATGACACAGTTGGCATCCACAAGCACATTGCGTTGATGCAGGTTCATGCTCGATGCGAATCGTAGGTAAGTGAGTTGGCAATGAGCTACGTTTAGGTTTATTAGCTTTGGCTTTCTGTGTCGTTACATCGGTTTTATCTGCATTCAGCCGTTCCAGTTCCAGCTCGACTGCTGCGATATCTTCTTCAACCGCTTCATCCCACAGATGGATTTGTTTGGCGGTGAGATGTTCATTTTTACTGCCGAATTTGTGTTTTTAAACAGTGCCAACTGATGCTCGTATTTTTGATTGAGAATGGATAGATGTTGATTGGTGACTTCAAGATGTTGAACTTTGGCATCTAATTGCTGATTTGATTTTTCTAATTGTTGATGCTGCATCGCCAACTGTCTGGTGAATTTCAGTAGTTGTTCATGGGTCAGTTGGCTTAAGTCAGGCATCGTATTCATGAGCATAGTATGCCTGAAGTCATAAATATGATGCTATAGAACCTTTGGAGAATAGCAGAACCAAGTGGCTTGGTTTAGAGCATGGAGACCACTTGAACTTGTCCAATTCTCTGCCAAGGCAAGCCTTGTATTAATGCTTGTAATTGTTCCGAACTGAGTGAGATGGTTTCACCTTGATGAACCTGGAACCAGTGGAATTTACCCCGTTCTAGACGCCGAACACACAGCCAGATGCCCAGTCCATCATGTACCAGTTCTTTCATGCGATGACCACGTTTATGACAGAACAGGTAAGCACAATGAGGTTTGATCGAACCAAAGGCTTTCAATACCTGAGCCATGGCAGTATCCATCCCTGCACGCATATCCATCGGTTGAGTACACAACCAGATTTCATCGATATGGATTATTGAGTCACCCCCCTATCAGCACCAGTAATTAAGTGATTGATTCCACAGACCAATCGATCTCAATCATCTGATCCTGTGCGGATTCTTGTTGTTGATGCAGTGGAATTCTGATATGAGCGAGAGCTTTCTTCTCTGGTACAGGTGGTAGAGGTACTTCTCGTCTGACTGGAGTCGAGTGAAGAATGACGGGAAGAAAGTCGGTTTGAGGATGAGGTAGGCTTTTTAGAACTGGGGACATTGATATGGACTGGCGAATCCATTTATGCAACAAATTTGCATTGATCTGATGTTGCATTGACACTTTGGACACTATATTAACCAAGGGGTCAATTTTCAAATGCTGTTGGGGGGTCATTTTTACATTGCCGCTAACATTTCATCGGCATGGATCACCCGCTGTTGCAGCACCACCTGTTTTAAGGCATTGGCCAGAGGTTCCAGTTCCACACCGCAGCGACCTATCCAGTCAGATAAAGTTGATCTAGAAAGTTCGATTCCCGCCCGCTGATAGATCAGGCGCTGACGGTACAGCGGCAAATGATCGGCATACTTCGATACCAGCACATGGCTGAGCAATTCAGGACTGGCAATACCTTTATCAATCACATAGGCGGGCATCGCTTGCTGAGTCAGGGTGTCGCACTGATCACAGACCCATTTGCCACGTACATGCTGTTCCTTATAGAACTGTGCCGGTCTGAAATGCAGTTTTTCACTGATATCTTCGCCGATACGACGTAACTGGCAGCCACAACTGCATTGGGTTGATGCAGGTTCATGCTCAATACGGATGGTGTGTAGATGATCTGGCAGTGGTCGACGTTTAGGTTTATTGGTTTTGGCTTTCTGTGTCGCTGCATTGGTTTTATCTGCATTTAATCGTTCTAATTCCAGATCAACGGCTGCGATATCTTCTTCGACCGCCTCATCCCACAGATGGATTTGTTTTGCCGTTAAGTGTTCATTCTTTTGGGCGAATTTGTGCTTTTTAAACAGCGCCAGTTCATGCTCGTATTTTTGATTGAGAATAGAAAGATGTTGAACTTTAGAATCTAATTGCTGATTGGTGACTTCAAGATGTTGAACTCTGGCATCTAATTGTTGATTTGATACTTCCAGATGTTGAACTTGAGCATCTAATTGTTGTTTATCTTCTGCGAGTTGTTGATGCTGCATTGTCAACTGCTGGGTAAATTCCAGCAGTTGTTCATGGGTCAGTTGGCTTAAATCTGGCAGCGTATTCATGACCGCAGTATGCCTGAGGTCATGATGCAGAGGAAATAGAACGTTTGGAGAATAGCAGAATAACCGAGCTTGGTTTAGAGCATCGTCACCACCTGCTGTCGTCCAATTCTCTGCCAAGGTAAACCCTGGATCAGTGCCCGTAACTGTTCCGGACTGATCGCCATGCTTTCACCCTGGTGAACTTTAGCCCAGTGGAATTTTCCCTGTTCCAGCCGCCGGGCACACAGCCAGATGCCCAGTCCATCATGTACCAGCACTTTCATGCGATGACCACGTTTATTACAGAACAGGTAAGCACAATGCGGTTTAATGTAGCCAAAGGCTCTCACCACCTGAGCCATGACAGTATCCATCCCTGCTCGCATATCCAGAGGTTGGGTAGAAAGCCAGATTTCAT
>NZ_JAYFSK010000112.1:0-2783 GCF_041464035.1 Acinetobacter sp. AL9
TGGTTGAACGATTATGGCGGAGCGTTAAATATGAAGAGGTGTATCTCAAAGCTTATAGCAGTGTCACAGATGCGAAAAAGCAATTGAGTGCATATTTTGAGTTTTATAATCTGAAACGACCTCATTCGAGTCTAGACATGAGATACCGTCTTGGTAGTCAATCAGGTTTTGAGATTATTCGACCAATAAATAATCTCTTTGATAGGCAGTCTGATGTTTTAAAACGCCATAACACAGATGTATAAGCTTGCGCATTGCAGCACCTAAAGCACACATTTTATTTTTACCCTGGCTTAATAATCGTTGATATAAAGCTTCAATGTGTGGATTATATTTAATCGCTGTTAATGCTGACATATACAATACTGAGCGTATTTTACTGTCACCTGCTTTTGATAAGTGACTTTGCTTGTTGACTGTGTTAGCGGCAGTGTAAAAATGACCCCCTAATGGCATTTAAAAACTGACCCCCTTGGTTAATATAGCGGTCATTTTGGACTGCTCAACATGTTAACTTTGGAGCAAGCAGTGACAATCCAAATACTTCATCAACAAGGTAAATCTATTAAAGCCATTAGTCGTGAACTGGGGGTGTCCAGAAATACCGTACGTAAATATTTACGGCAAAACACCACACCTCAGTATCAGCGTATACAGCCTAGAATAAGTATCCTTGACCCATACAAACCCTATTTACTCCAACGTGTAAACGCAGCTCATCCTGAATGGATTCCTGCTGTTGTGCTCTACCAGGAAATTTTAAGGTTGGGATATCCAGGAAAGATCAGGATCTTGAGGGAATATCTTGCAACATTAAAACCAGTTGCTAAACCAGAACCGATCATTCGTTTTGAAACCCAACCTGGCCAACAAATGCAGGTGGATTTCACGACAATTCGACGCAACAACACGACTTTAAAAGCCTTTGTCGCAACATTAGGCTATTCCAGAGCGACTTTCGTGAAATTTTATGATCATGAACGTACGGATGCATGGATCGATGGTCTAGAAAATGCATTTCAGTTCTTTGCAGGAGTACCTCAGGAAATCCTGTTTGATAACGCTAAAACGATCATGATTGAACGGGATGCCTATCAGGAGGGGCAGCATAAATGGAATCCCAAACTGCTCGACTGCGCCAAGAAATACAGCTTTCGTCCTCGTGTATGTAAGCCCTACCGTGCACAGACCAAAGGCAAAGTTGAACGCTTTAATGGATACCTCAAATCAAGCTTTATTGTGCCATTGAAAGCAAGCCTGAAGACTTCGGGTTTACTGTTAGATGTTGATGTCGCCAATGCCCACATTGGCCAGTGGCTGCATGAAACCGCCAATCAGCGGATTCATGCCACCACGCAAGAAAAACCGGCTGTTAGACTGCAACAGGAGCAGCAAAAATTTACGCCATTACCGCAATCAGATACAGGTTCTAGCACTGTACCTGTTGCAGCAGCACAGCATGTCATGCCCTACGAGAGTTTGCAGCATCCCTTATCGGTATATGACCAGTTGCTGGGAGTTTCCTGATGAATCTGCAATACGACCGTATAGAGCAACTTTGCCAAAAGCTCAATCTGCCTGCCATCGCATCACAATGGTCACATCATGCACAACAAACATTAGGTCAAGATGGAAGTTATGCCGACTTTGTTGAAGCTATCTTGACGCATGAATATGCTGCCAGGCAACAGCGCAGCCAGCAGGTCCTGATGAAACTCTCAGGCCTGCCTCAAGTGAAAACGCTGGAAGGTTACG
Source organism: Acinetobacter sp. AL9 (assembly GCF_041464035.1). Classification (NCBI taxonomy): domain Bacteria; kingdom Pseudomonadati; phylum Pseudomonadota; class Gammaproteobacteria; order Moraxellales; family Moraxellaceae; genus Acinetobacter; species Acinetobacter sp. AL9. The sequence continues at coordinate 1,756 of NZ_JAYFSK010000112.1, forward strand.
ATTTTAATTATGCACTGGGTGCTCCCAAATCACAGGTGGTCGAGTTGTTCAACCTGAGCTTTATTGCTAGAGCAGAAAATGTGGTGTTTCTCGGGGCTAGCGGTGTAGGGAAAACGCACTTATCTATGGCATTAGGCTATAAGGCCATCATGAACAATGTCAAAACCAAGTTTATTACCGCCGCCGATCTCATGCTGCAACTGAGTACAGCCTATCAGCAAGGTAAATTGAAAACCTATATGCAACGTGCGGTACTGGGACCAAAGTTACTGATTATCGATGAAATTGGTTATTTACCGTTTGGACGTGAAGAAGCGAATCTGTTCTTTAACGTGATTGCCAAGCGTTATGAAAAAGGCAGTACGATATTGACGAGTAACTTACCCTTTAGCCAATGGTCTAAGTCGTTTGCGGATGATGTTACGTTGACCGCTGCGATGTTAGATCGGTTGCTGCATCACTGTCATGTGGTACAAATATCGGGTGAGAGTTATCGTTTGAAGGATAAAAAAAGAATTGGGATTCAGCCCCAGGTTGAAATTTAATACGAGATCAAAGGGGTCAATTTTACTTTGCCATTTGTAAGGTGAAAGGGGTCAATTTTAGAATGCCGTTGACAACTGAACTGCCAGACAACTGATGTACTGGAACCAAACCTACATATGCAGCAGCTTGACTTGCTTTTTCAAACTTGTGCGAATGAAATAACCCCAACAGTAATAAGCCTGATCGTTCACCGATTGAAGGAATAGTTTGCAGTAATTTCAAATCCTGTTTCAATGTTGGATCTTGATCTATGTGATTATTTATTAACTTATCAATATGTTCAAGTTGCTGATTTAAATACTCAATATTCTCTTCAAGTAATTTAATCACAACAACGGAGGTATGAGTGGACTGCGCCTTTTCAAGTCGATTCTTTTCCTGCAATAGACTACCTAGATAGACATCTCGTCTGCCTAGTAAAGCTTTTAATAATCTGACATTTTCAGGTTCAGGCTGCCATATGATTAACTTTGCGGTGTAAC
>NZ_JAYFSK010000113.1:0-2645 GCF_041464035.1 Acinetobacter sp. AL9
ATTAAAAGTATGTCGGAGCGGCCTAGGAAGAGGAAATTACAACGATTTACAGATGATATTTCAATGTTATTTAGGAGGCACCAGAGTGTATGAAATATCATCAACATGGCTTAAGTTGGCGCGTATGCCCCTAACCCCCACATGGTACTGTAAAGTGCTTGCCCGCGACCTTGTTGCCCTGCAGAAAAGTTTTGAAAAATCACCCGCATGGCAATGATATGAAATAAGCCAAAACTAAAGGCATGAACACTTTGTGCAAAAAATTGCGCAAAAAATATGGATGGAAATAAACCGACAATTACCCAGCGTAAGCCTGTCAAAATTAAACATACAGCAACCAGTGAACGCCAAGACCAACGCTTTAAAAACAAACTTGCGTAGGCAAACATAATAATTTCAGCAATCACTCCGACAGACCACAAGAAACCGATCTGACTTGTGCTAAAGCCTGCCTGACTTAAAAAATTACTGTAGAAACTATAAAATGGCGCATGCGAAAACAGTAAAATCAATTCAATTATAAAAAATGAATAGACTACTGGGCGCTTTAAAATAGGCAATAAGGGTTCAAGTTGTTTTTGTGCAATGGGTGCGGAGCTTGGTTCTTGAATACTGAATGACCATAGAAATGCCAGTAAAGAAATACTGAGTAGCAACATCGGTAACATGGAGATTGGTATAATTTCCAAAATAGCACCTATGCCAAAAACCCCGACAATAAAACCTATAGAGCCCCATTTACGCACTTTGCCATAGAGTTCCGCACGTTTCTCGCCCAACCAAAACAAAGTCACGCCTTCAAATTGTGCCAAAATTGCGTTTTGGAAAAAGCTAAAAATTAGCATGAGTAATGCAACAGACTGAAAGCTATTCGGAACAATAAAAATCAGTAACCAAATACTGGCTTCCATCCAAGTTGCGATGCGCACCAAAAGCATCCGTTTGCCTGATTTATCGGCAATCCATCCCCAAATAAAAGGCGCGAAAAAGCGCGTTAAAATGGCAATAGAAGATAAAACACCAATTTCCTGATAATTAAAGCCCTGATCTTCTAAATACAGGCTCCAAAAAGGCAAAAACGTCCCAACAATTGCGTAGTAGAAAAAGTAGAATCCACCTAAACGTGTCGATATATTCAAGGCTTGCATCAATGTATATTTCCTTGATTTTTCAAACACATAAATAAGTGCATTTCTAACCTGATCTAAAATTTTAAGACAACCGATATATTAACACTGTAGTACTTTAATTTTGAGTGATTGGCTGATTAAAACGAAAAACCCTGAAAATCAGATCAAATTTTCAGGGTAATATTGAGAAAATTTCTTAAAATTGTTTAGCCGCAAGAAGCTTGTAGAATAATTTTAGTTTTCGGATCGACCACCACAGTGACGCGATTCATACGATAATCCATTGTTACAGGCTGACCCGGTGCAACCATTCTCACAATTTCAGCTCGGGTAAGCGCTTTAATTTGTGTTTCAGTCAAACCTGTTTTACCGATTAATTGCGCAGCAGATTCTGGGACACAATTTTGCATGGTCTGTGGCACCTGAGTTTGTTCATTGATAGGCTGATTACTACACGCAGCTAAAGTTGCCACACTTAAAACAGCCAAAACACTATATAACTTTTTCATGTTGATACTCGTTTTTAATTTCTTCAAACCAACTCAAAATAACATAACTGATTAAATATGCAGTAAATTTACTGAATAAAACTGTGATGATAGTTTTATTGATCAAAATAAATTAGATGTAAGTTTGGATTAAGTTTAATTCTCAATCACACTTAAACTCAGTTTCATCCAATCAATTGCATGTTGGCGACGCTCTTCTAAAGCATTCCATAGCGTATCTTGCGATAATATAGAATATTCCCCTTCGCGGCAGCTAAGTTCAGGCGCATTTTCATAGTCCTCAAGCCATTGTTCACTTTGATAATAGGCCTGTAATTCTTGCCAGAGCTTTTCTGCAGCTTGCCATTTTTGCTGCGCTTCTCGCATCTGTCGATGTAAATCATGCCATTGCTCATATTGTTGCTGTAAAACCTGAGCATCGTACATTTTATTTTTACTCATAGCTGAAATTCAAAAATTAAGATGACATGAGCGTACAATAATTCAAGATCAAGGAATGTGAGTGTATGTAGGTTTTATTTAAAGAAACATATATTGCTATATTTTTTTGCATTAATTTTTAAAGAAGACAATTCCTGATTTATTTAGTCAACTTTAGCTTCATTACTTTCAGTAAAATTTAGTATAAAAGTGTAATTCCATCTTTTTATCAAAAGTTAAAGTCATTAGTATAAGTTTGCTTCAATTTTTTAGAAAAGGTACAAAAATGAAATATATTTTAGGGGCAACATTACTTGCATTCGGTTTAATGGGATGTAACTCAAATTTAAATAATGAAGTGAGCCAAGAAAAAGTACAAAGTAATGCACCTGCAGAAACACAAGTTATTTATTTTAATGGCCCACAAGATTTAACCATTGAATTAAAATCTTCAGATAATAGACCTCTTGCGAAAGTCGTTATTGCAAGTTCATCCGGTTTACCAGTGCAGCGATTAAGTTAATGCGTAAACCGAATCTTTTTCGTCTATTTCGATAGCGTTCACTTAGTATTCTAAATCTTTTCA
>NZ_JAYFSK010000114.1:0-2594 GCF_041464035.1 Acinetobacter sp. AL9
ATCAACAATACAAAAAATTTCTGTAAAATCGTACATGGTAGTTAGAGCCCTTGGGTTGTGTCGTAACTTTCTAAATGGCTCTAACTACCTTTTTTTCAAGGGCTTTTCTTATCCGTAATTCGGGTTAACCTATTGAGATGTTGTCATAATGGGGTTAATTAATTGTATGATAAATTTTAGGTATAAGCTTATTCATTAGGAAATTGTACTTTTAAATAATCTGGTTTGAGCACCATGGCAAAAAAATTCTGATTACTAAATGATAATTAAAATTATGTGTTTAATATAATAGTTTTTTTATAAAATTTCATTTACTCAATAAGATTGTGAATATTTTTTATTAGTTTTTAAAAATTATAAATTTATATATTTTATTGATTGATATTTTAAATTTAATAAGAAAGTGGATAATGAATTGAGATTTATAAGGTGGTTATGTATGGTAATTCTTCGGAATTGAGTGGTGTTGAAGATAGATGTGATTGACTGTCCTTAAGAAGGTACTCGTTTGACTTTTGTTGTTTCATACTTTTTTTAAAAATATCTTATATAAATCAATATTATAATTGTTTTGTTAATTTTTAAAATTTTATTTAGTAGTATAGGATCATAAAAAAATCAGATATATATATATAAATTAATTAAAAAATTTAGTTTTATGTAAATGTATTAAACCAGATATCTTAATCAACATGAAACATAAAGTTAAACAAATTACTCAAGATAGATTATTGCTATCTACTAGTGAGGCTGCTCGTTTATTAGGGTATGCAGAACAAACATTACGTAAATGGGCATTGTATGAAAACGGACCAATAAGTCCTATTAGGCATGGTCGCAGTCTTCGATGGAGTAAAGCAGAAGTCTATAAATTTGCTTGTGTCAAAGAAGAAGTCTAGAAAAATTGAGATAGTTTTTCATGCTATTGGCGTTCACTCTATTTAGAGGTAAAAAGCACACAATAACAAGAAATACTATCTCATCCATAAAATTTATATACCTATTTTTTAAGAAATATCATCAGCTTAAATTGGATTTAGATTTAGGCTCTAGGCTTGTCATGCTCAAAAAAAGTCTTAATGAAATTTTTATAGGGTAGGATTTGGAGTTAATAATGTCCAAAAAATATTCAAAATCAAAGCAAAAAGTCAAACATCGTAGTACGAGTCACTCGAAGATTGTGGTTGAAAAAACTCAATTGGACATACTTAAGACTGTACTTAATCAAACTGGCTCTAGTGTAACCCTGCAAAAGAAGGTCCAAGGCCAAATACTTACTTCAATTGCAAAACGAATCAGTGACGATCTTGAATGTTTTAAAACAGCATGTGCTTATTTACCGGATTCGATCAAGCAAGATCAGAAGGTTTGGGTTGAGGCTCAAACAAGTTATGTTTTTTGGTTCGAGCTTTTTCATTATTTAAAAAGTGCTTCAATTAAGAAGGAATCAAGAAATTATTTGTTTAACAGGATTTTTGAATATTTAAACCAAAAAGATAAGATGGAAATAAGGTTTTATATTAATAAGGAGGTGTTTAAAAAACGTGGATATTCTAATCATGAGAAATTATATAAAAGTGATTTTGTGAAATTTTTTAAATTGCCTAAGAATTTCAATGAATATTAAGAGTTATTTTGGAGTTAATTAAAATGAGTGAAATTTTAAATCAGGAAGATCTTGAAAATTATTGTAATGATTTTGAGAAAAAAATTTCTGGATATAGTGAAAGAATAGCGGTTTTAAATTTTGAGTATGTTCAAGATTTTCATTTGAGTTTTATAGATAAAGATAGTTTTGAAATTCTAATAGATCGCTGTGAGATGTTGTATTTAAATATTTGCAGATATCAGCAAAGAACTAAATATAAGCATATATTGGGGTTTTTGAGTGTCTCGATGCTATGCAATAATTCTAAAAAATTAAATAATGGTACTCGAATTGAGATAAATAATAAAACTTTTGAAATTTTAAATTATGTAATGTTTTTGTCTGGATTGCTTTTGAAGCTTGATGATTCAGAATTAAAAGTCCAACGAATAAACTATACATTGTACTTATTACTTAGAGTGGTGGGTAAAAACTTTGATAAATGTGTAGATGATGTATTAACCAATCTTGTTTTCTATTTTAGAGCAATTATAGATGTTGATCCATTAAAGCTTTCGAAAAAAGAATTTAGTAATTATGCTAAACATCACAAAGACCGAACAATTGCTACTTGTCTAGTTTTCAATGCACAGAAAAATAATCAGATTGAAAAATCATTAAATCGCTATTTAGATGAATATAGGGTGGCTGTTGAAAATCTCTACTATGATGAAAAAGTACAGGTGAATAGAAAAAAAGCTCAACCCTCACTTGAGGAAACAGAGGTTTCTATTTTAAGTTTCATTGCCCCACCTTTGATCACAGAAGGCTTCTCGGATTATTCGGATGCTCGTGCAAAGGATGATGATGATGAAAATGAAGAGGCGGATTCAAGCGGCAAGTGCAACAGTATAAAAACCAGCCATAACTTCACTCGGTGTATACCAACCTAGTGTTTTTCTAGGACGATGGTTGAGTGCAAATTCTATCTGCTCTATTTGTTCGT
>NZ_JAYFSK010000115.1:0-2565 GCF_041464035.1 Acinetobacter sp. AL9
GGCTAAAACTTTCTCAGATTGCGTTATGAAACTTAGCAATAATCTCGCTATTCCTTGCGTTTCATGCCTGATCTGCTCAGTTTTAGCCTACAGCGCAAGCCATTTATGAAATGTCAACAGACCCTAGTCGTTATATCTGAAATAGTGTCCGGACCTATACCATCTGCAACTAATATTAATTCTTCAAGATCTTCTAATAAGCCTGTCTGAGCTGCCTGAGAAGACTTTAAGCATGTGAGTATATATTCAACTTTAATATCGTGTGATCCTTTGCCATTTACTCCTTCTTTAGTTGCACCAATGCCAGTATATTTGGGCTCAGGAAAATGGGAGCATAATTTTCTTGCTTTAATTTCATCTTTTTCTTTAAGAGCTTCCATTAAACATTTCATAAAATTTTGCTGAGTAGTCAGAGCAGACTTGGAATGTATGTTCTCACAACGAGTTAAATAATAACTATCAATGTATAAGCGAGTATCTGTTTCCAGATTAGGGTCAAAGAAGTCAACTTCAAGTAAATTTTTATCTACCTTAGAGTGATTGAGGAATGTTGTCATTGTTTATTTCTCCTTTAATATTTATTTAAAATATCATTTAATTAGGAGTAGCGGGTGGTTTTTTTGATCAATTTGCGACAGATATTGTCGCACACATTTCAACCTCTTTTTTTGATTTAGTAAATTTATCCCTCGAATCTACATTGATTTTTTGACTCTATCTTGGCTCATAGATTGAAATAATTTTGTGCAAGACCCTGCCAGATATGGTTAAATGCCATCATTTTATTGTGTTTCACTCTGAAAGGAAAAATCATGCGCGCGTACAACTTCTGTGCTGGTCCTGCAGCATTACCGACTGCCGTACTTGAAAAAGCTCAAGCTGAAATGCTTGACTGGCATGGCAAAGGTCTTTCGATCATGGAAATGAGCCACCGTAGTGCCGACTATGTTGCCATGGCTGAAAAAGCGGAAGCAGACCTGCGCAAACTCATGAATATTCCTGAGAACTACAAAGTATTGTTCTTGCAGGGTGGTGCATCGCTACAATTCTCTGCGATTCCATTGAATTTGTTGGGTAAAAACAACAAGGCAGATTATATCCACACGGGTATTTGGTCTGAAAAAGCCTTAAAAGAAGCGCAGCGCTATGGCGATATTCATGTCGTTGAAGCGGGTATTCAGATTGAAGGTAAGCATGCCATTAGCGAACAAAGCCAATGGAACTTATCTGCCGATGCTGCCTATGTGCATTATGCAGATAACGAAACAATTGGTGGTTTGCAGTTTGTCAATATTCCAGAAACAGACAAACCGTTGGTATGTGATTTCTCATCAAGCATTTTATCTGCACCTTTAGATGTATCTAAATTTGGTCTGATTTATGCAGGTGCGCAAAAAAATATTGGCCCAGCAGGCTTAACCATTGTGATTGTACGTGAAGATTTGCTTGATCAAGCCAAGCCTGAAATTCCAAGCATTTTGAAATATTCAGCACAGGCAAAAAATGATTCCATGGTGAATACACCTGCAACTTATGCATGGTATTTGTCTGGTTTAGTGTTTGAGTGGTTATTGCAAAACGGTGGTGTAGATGCGATTCATCAAGCTAACCTAGAAAAAGCGAAATTATTATACGGTTATATCGATTCAAGCGATTTCTACGCGAATCCAATTTATAGCGCAAACCGTTCAATTATGAACGTTCCGTTTACTTTGGCTGATGCCGCACTGGAAAAACAATTCTTGCAAGAAGCTGAAGAAAACCGTTTGTTGAACTTGGCAGGTCACCGTTCTGTAGGTGGTATGCGCGCAAGTATTTATAATGCAGTGCCATTAGATGGCGTACAAGCTTTGGTTAACTTTATGGATGACTTTGCAAAACGTCACGGTTAATTGATAGTAGTAAAAAGCAAAAACCCAGCTGAATTAGCTGGGTTTTTTTTATAGAAATAGGTGAAAAGTCATAGAGGCTTGTTGATGAGTGAAACTCAGAACACAAAATAGTGTAAGCCGTAGGCGGAGAGCAGCATGCCTAATGCAAAAAATAGGCAAGACATTGGGTCGAGCTGATAGCGTTGCTCAAGTTGATGTTCTACATGCTGTAAGTTTTCTTCTTGCACGATTTTCATAGATATTATTTTCCGATGATCTATTTATCGTTAAATATTTAAATACGGCTATATTTTTAGCATAAAAAATTGATTAAATAAAGTACTAATTTTATTTTAAATATAATATCTGCCAATAATGAATTAATTCTGTGTTGATTTTTAAAATCCGCACCACTCAAGGCTTTCAGATTATCTACGGTGCTTGGTGCAGATGTTTGGGTTTTAAAATAACTTATCCACATATTCGATTTAAAATATGGCTGATTTTGAATTTATAATAAATTTAAAGCTGTGGATAACTGCGTTTTTTTGAATTTAAAATGCTTAAATAACCCGAATTACGGATAAGAAAAGCCCTTGAAAAAAAGGTAGTTAGAGCCATTTAGAAAGTTACGACACAACCCAAAGGCTCTAACTACCATGTACGATTTTACAGAAATTTTTTGTATTGTTGA
>NZ_JAYFSK010000116.1:0-2512 GCF_041464035.1 Acinetobacter sp. AL9
AGATTAAATACAGTTTGTTAGCAGAATATCCAAGCTTTGAAGCCAATCTAGCAAGCAGTATTAAAAGTATGTCGGAGCGGCCTAGGAAGAGGAAATTACAACGATTTACAGATGATATTTCAATGTTGTTTAGGAGGCACCAGAGTGTATGAAATATCATCAACATGGCTTAAGTTGGCGCGTATGGATATATATGGATCGTATGGAAAGTAATCGGTTAATGATATGAGTGAATATATATACATATTAAGTAATCCATCCATGCCTAACCTTATAAAAGTTGGTAAAACTACTAAACATCCCTCGAAACGAATGTCTGAACTACATTCGACAGGTGTCCCTACTCCATTTGAATTAGAGTTCAGTGCGATGGTAGACAATTGTGGGGCTAGTGAGTTAGCAGCACATAGAGCATTAGCAAATTATCGAGTTACAGGTAATCGTGAGTTTTTTAGAATTTCCGTGAAAAAAGCTATTGAGCTAATTTTACCAGTAATTGGTAATTACAAGATTCATGATGTAAAACAAAGTCATGGTATAGATCAAATTTGTCAGGAATTAGTTCGTAGAGAAAATGAAAGGAGGAAAGTTGAGCTAGCTCAACAGATAGCGAGGAAGAGAGAAGATGATAGGCGAGAAGCAGAGCGTTTATCGAGACGTAAGCCAATAGAAGAAAAAATTGTCTCTTATGAACAAAAATTAAAGCAATTGGGACCACGACCAATTAAAGAAGAACTATCTGGTTTTGAAAACTTCTTATTCATGTGTCTCTTCCCACTACCATTTGGTTGGATATTCTGGTTAGGTGCCTTAAGTCTTTTTACTGGAGAAAGCCTAGTATTCGGTTGGTTATCTATTGGGGCTATTATCGGTGGATTTTTTGTATATCAGAAAGATAAAGAAATCGATGAGGCTTTTAATAAAGTAAATAAACCTTTTAAAGAGATTGATGAAAATTTAAATGAATTGCGTAAAGAGTTAGAAAAAATTTATTAATTTATGGGTTAGCGCTTTAAACGACATTTATTGTCGCTTAAAGCACTAACTATATTGCTAAAAAATTAGCAAAAAAATAAGGTTGTAGTTACTGAAATATATGAATAATCACCATGGATATATCTTATTTGAAGAGCACTATGACTCTGGATGAATTTCGAAAATCCTTAAGTGAGAGAGATTTAAAAGGTCTTGATTCTGAATTTACATATTCAACTAGAAAGTTGGTTTCTTTATTCAAAGCTGATGGTGCTCATTTAAATAGATGGTGGGTACTTACACCAGTAGAATGGTCTTGTCCTTGTTGTAAACGTTCGAAGTCTCAGATCGTACGTTTAAATAAAAATAACTACTTAACATGCCAGCTTCATGAACATCATGATCATATGGAAGAAGTAGTAAGAACATTATTTGAAAAGTATTCCACATCAAAAAAGCAACAAGTTGCTGATGAGCTTTCTGAAAGATTTGCCATCAAATCAGCATTTTCTTTATCTGCATACGATAAGACAATTGTTTGTTTTGACTGCAACAAAGCTGATGCAGATGCAAAAAAAATAGTTAAAGCACATAATTTTTTCTCCTTCTCTCCTAAAGAAATATCAGAATTTGTTATAGCTTCTCCAAATAAAGAACATCAAATTAATGAAGAAGTTGCAAAAAAAGTATGGGAACGAGTGCGGCCTATATTTCACATACGTATGGAAATGGCTGAAAGATTTGCCATGATTGCAGCAGAGAAGAAAGATTGGTATCAACCATCAGAGGAAACATCTAGACAGATAGAAAGACGTTCTAAATGGTTGTTTGAACATAATAATTTATTGGAAATTGATAAATACGAACCTGAAAAGATACTTTACAACACTGAACATTTTAAAGGTCCAAATAATTCTTGGAGATTAAAAGGTAATCCACTTATAACCAAAAGACCTTCTAAAGAAGAGTTATCTTATCTCATATCTACTAAAGGAAAATATTGGGAACGTTATGATGAGAATTGGAAATGCCCAGGTTGTTTTAGGCAGAAATATGAATGTGTAAGACCTTCAAATAAAAACAAATGGGTTCTGGAAATAAAGTCTGCACCACTATTTTTTGATGAGATCTTCGATATAAATAATCAAGCTGATCCAATGTGTATTGATTGTATGAATACCGCAATAGAGTTAGGTCGGGAAGTAATTAAACAAACAGGAGAATGTTTTGATTTCCCTAGTTCTGCTGTTACTTTAAGGGAATTAAGACAAGTTGTAATACCTAGACCTCATTCTAAGCATTTGTTTAAAAATCAAATCATTGATCAAATTATTCCTAGTATGGTAAGCAGGTTTAAGGAATTTTTAGAGCAAGATAAAGCTAAATAAGTAGTAAAAAAGCGTAGGAGGAGGTAGTGTTCAAAAAACTGTGTCATTTCCTTAAACTGTTAAAAACAGGAATGATGCATTATGGCAACTACATTTGATTTTGAAACAGCCTTAAAACAACTCCAGTCAGGACAAGCACTGACTGGAGA
>NZ_JAYFSK010000117.1:0-2427 GCF_041464035.1 Acinetobacter sp. AL9
AGTTGTATGAGGGATAAGGGCAAATTGTAGGTTTTATCTCAGGTTCAAATTTAAGATTTTAGCAGCACTCCAAACTCTACAATTTGCGTATAGTGGTAGCTAATCACTATATCAATCAAGATACAAGCAGCACTCACCTTTCCTATCAAATCAATTTGAGTCCCTTTCACACGTAACTGCCCTTGAGAAATCTTTTTTAAATCCGCTGTAATCATACGCGAAACTGAGTCATCCCAACCATTCGGTGCAACAACTGCACGGACTTGAATTTTATCTAGTACCTGCGTTTCACCATACACAGCTTGCATTTTCGCCAAAATAGCTTGTTTACTTGCTTCGTTTGGCACCACACCTTCTATAACAATGGGCGCTGCATAGATCAAATGACTTTGGACTAAAAAACACAAGCCAATAAGTAGACTTACGCGAATACGTTTTTGATTATTTTTCATATTTATTTATCTAAAAAAGTTTGCCTAAACAGCTTCAAGGCTTGGTTAAGATTTAACTGCCGCTGACAAAGTAATTGTTCCAATGTTGCAAGACCTGCATTTTGTTCTAAATAAGCATCAATCCAAGTGGCTTGAATTAAAGAAACCCAATGTTCATCCTGCATATTTTGAATAAATAGATCGCGCAGCGTCATGACATCAGCCCCCTGAAAATCAATGATCAAAATGGGTGCCTCAAAATGTAGTATCCCCAGCAAAATTTCAGTATGATGCGCGCCTAAAAACCGCCCGATCATGCCCATCCAAAATGCTGCGATTTCAAAGCAATATCGCGGATGATTCAGCGGTAAAATCATCACTTTGTTTAAACGACGAGTGCCATTTTTGAGGACGGGTTGCAGTAAAAGTCCCAACCCAATCATACTCTGAGCCAAGTCATTGACACTGATTTTCATTAATTGTGCCAATGAATGCGTGCTGTGTTTTTCATAAAAGTCTTGGTATTCTTCTGCACTCAAAAGTTGAACCCTATTCGGCAATTGATTCAACAGTTCAAATGACATATTGGGATCACAGATATTGCTTAAGACCTGATTGCGTTGCAATAAATCAGTCCAAATAGCTTTGTAAGAAAATGGCGCAAATAACAAATTTTGACTGGGATTTCCGACCTCAAACAACTGACCCAGTAGCATTGGAAATGCCCGCCCCGAGCTATCTTGGCTCGCCTTTAAATTAACAGCTAAAAACATTGGTTCTGCTGGATGGGCAATCAAAAAATCTAAAGCAGGCAAAGTTGCATAACGCTGTTTAAAATCTGCGCTCTGCATGGCATGTTCCAATGCATTACTAATCCACTGATCGAGCTGCTGAATGAGTTCCGATTGCCCTTTAGACTTTATAAAATCACCACGGGCAGGTATTTTTCCATAATATAAAGGTACGGTTTTTACTGCTTGCATACCCACCACGCCTTTTGCCAAGTGTTATTTCTCTTGATCATTGCGGAACGCCTCCCACTTGTGCAGACATTGTAGTTTTAGACTGCGTAGCCGCTGTTTGTGCGGGACTCATTGCTGTCGTTTGTGCAGCAACCACAAGAAGTGCTTTGGTCGTGGTGACTTGATCGACCAACTGCAACCCCACATAACCACGACTTGAACCAATATTGCACGAGCTATGTCCGCTAATGAGTCGGAAATTCACTTTTAAAGATAAAGATGGTTCCGTTTTACTGACCCAAGTCATTTCAAAGTGACCGTTTTGCTCTTTGCGCTGTGCAGCATCAATTAAACGGTTAATGCCATATTCGCCCGGTGCTTCAAAAATAGTATGCGACTGACCGTTTAAATCGACTGCACTAATACGCACGCCGGGAATTGCGCCTGGATTGGGCCACACAAAGTTGACCCATTGTTGAATTCCATTTTCAAACTGCATTCGCTGACCATCAATATCGATGCTATACGATAAAAATTGTGGGTGCTGTAATGGATAAAATTGGAAATTGGATTGATTTGAAACAGCAGATGTTGCAGGCTGATCTAAACGTCCTGTTGCCATACCATGAATTGGCGCAACATATTGCGGAAATGCCATCACAAACTGAGGATTTAAATTTAAGCCTAAATCTTTCCATGTTTTTGAAGTTAAGACATAACCACGACGAATCAACAACGGATCTAAAGTGTCTTTGACAAAGCCAGCAATACTTCCTGTTTCACCAAAAATTTGTCCCATTTCCTGACTGGTTGCCTGTAAAGTCCCCCCTGAATGAAATGGATATTTCTGACCTAAATGTGTTGCAAACGGTTGATAGGCTTGAATACGCCATAATTTATTAATTTCATCGTAAGCGTCCGCTGAACCCCATGCCTATTTTTTAATTCGGTTCAGGTTTCCAGCGGTGTGGTAGCAATTCTTCAATCTGAGTCACTTTATGTGTCGGCAACCTTTTCAGCACATCACTTAAATA
>NZ_JAYFSK010000118.1:0-2340 GCF_041464035.1 Acinetobacter sp. AL9
GTTTGAGCATTTTGAGAGGTTGCTTCTTTATTGGCATCTGCATATGCAGCGGCTTGAGCATCAGTAAGCCCAGCAGCTTTCGCTTTAGCCACAAGAGCAACACGGTTCGCTTCGATGGCAGCAGCTTGTTCATTGTTTATTGGAGGGGTAGAGTTTACTGCGGAATGATGTCCACCACTACTACATGCGATAATAGATATTGATATCAATGTAACAATACTTACTTTTGAGATACTTTTAATCTGCATTTGTGTTTCTTTATAAATACTATGTAGTGTTGTGTAATGTTAAATTTTATTGTCTCTTTATTCAATTGTAAAAAATAATACATAATACACGTTATACGAAATGCTTTTCATTTCTCATTAAATTTCAATTCCTTATGTTAATGTGAAAAGCCCAACCGTACTCAGTTGGGCTTTTTTAGTGATTGTTCACGTTCCACGCTTAATAAGTAAGCAATGTTCCACACTTTTGTTTAGCTAAAAATAACAATAAAACCTTACTCATCTGTAAAAACTGCCCGAGCTAAACGGCCCAATAGTCCCCTTTTTTTAGGTTCCGGTTCAACGTGTTCAGGAATAGGTATACGCTTGTTGTCTTCCCCAAAAGTAGTCAATGCGTCATAGTTCGACTCAATCTCTGGCCGAGGATCTGTTGCTATATTTAGATTAGTAGATTCATTTAGCTTACTAGTATTTTCTTGTTTTGGCTGTTCTAACGTGCCTTTAAACTCAATTCTATGAGTGAGATCTTCAATATGTTGCATCAAAGACTTTTCTCTTTGATTTGCTAAATCTAACTGATTTTTGAGTAAAGAAATTTGATCTTTTAATACATTTTCAATTTCAGACTGAACGTGTACCTGTACATCCTTCTGGACTTGTTCAGTACGTGTACTGGACTGAACACTGACTGGATTGCCATAAACTCTGATAAGTTCCGATAAGTCTATAAGTCCATCATGATCTCTTGATAATTCACCACTTTTTATAGATTCATAGATTGTTGTTCTTGATTTTTTAAAAGCTTTACTTGCGTCCATTATGCTAAATTTTGTTTTGTTCAATGTAATCCCTCAGCGCGTGTTTAAGGATGTTCATCTGAACATCTTAGCTGAACATATATCTTATTTTGAATTAAATCGTACTTTTCTAGGTATAGCAGCAATTTTTCAAACTTTTTGTTCAATAGTAAAGTCGATATTGAATTCTGCTAGTTTTTCAATCCATCTATTACCTTCGTTATTTTTAAAATCAATTTTTATTCTTTCTACTAATTCGTCTGTAGTCTCACCAGATTCTTTGAATCTCAAGCTCAATTCTTCACTTTGAATTATCGTTAAATAAACCATTTTTGCAGTTATTTTATTTTGCTCTTGGTTACTACCAGTTTCACTTTGTTGATTAGCTCCAATAGTTTTCTTTTTTCTAACTATAAAATTAACATGACTAGCTTTGCGTCCTTCTTTCTTGACTGCTTTAAACTCAATAGTAAGTTCTGTTTTAGAGTTAATGTCATCAATGTGGGGTTTAAGAATAGTACTTTTGAAATCTCTATATTCTGGGTATGAATTTTCTGCCAGACCTAAAGCACTTTTTAATTCTTTGATGGATACATCGAAATTAGACCGAAATTCATTTTGTACCAAGAATGGGTAAAGTTTTAAACCGTGACCATGTAAGGCAACAGCCGATTTAACTTTAAATTTTGTATACGAATTTTGTTTATTAAAAACATACATAATGTATAGGGCAAAATGCGTGAAAGAAATATAAAAACATCCATCCTTGTATGAGCATGTACTAATGAGTCTTGTTCGAATATCTCGATCTTTTCCAGGATGATAAAAAACTACACTGTGGTCGTAGAGAGCATCTACTACTCGGTTTAAGGCTACATAAGCACTGCTTGGCTTTAAGCCCGTCAATTCAGCATATTCTTTAGCTGTTACAGTGAATTCTGTTGTTTCATCGGGATCTGATGCTAGCCGAACTTTAGGGCTAAAAAAGAATAGCAATTTTAGAATATCGTCTTTTGGTGATTTCTCATGCTTCAATTGCCAGAAAATATTTTGAAAGACAGCATAGTCTTTTGGATAACGTTTGGCAGGTGCTGCAAGAGGAAAAAGAGATTTGTCATGTTCCTCAAAATTTTTAATTTTCTTTAATGATACAGCCATCTAAAATCACTATTCTTCTATTATGTGGTGGTATTTTTAATACTACTTACCCCCACTTATTAAGTCAAGCATATCTTGATTACCACCTAACATTTCGCCCCCACTGACCTAACATTTCGCCCCCACTGACCTAACATTTCGCCCCCACTGACCTAACA
>NZ_JAYFSK010000119.1:0-2225 GCF_041464035.1 Acinetobacter sp. AL9
CACTGCTTCGCAAGGCTAAATGAGTTTTACTATGATCAGCTACCCCAACAAAACAAGGTGGCTTAACTAGAGCGGAATATCACTTATAAATACGCTTTTAGTTGTTCAAACAAGTGGAACCACCTCTCTACAAATGTGTTGCACTTGAGATTTGAATCTGCGTTCAAATATGTTTAACATACAGCACCTTAAATTAACTACTGTTATAATCAATGCACGGATCAGATCACGAAATCGTTCAACTCTTTAAAAGACAACAATATCCGCTTTCTGAAACATTGACAGAAATGCTGAACGAACATTTTTCACATCAAACAGAACGAAGAGGTTGTGGTTTTACGCAAGCAACTCGGGTTCTTGCAGAGTTTATTAATGTTGCTCGTGCCCCTCATGAACTGAATGATTTTAAACTGTTCAGAGATTATGAGGATCAAACATTAAAGAATTTGCTCAAGGAACGTAAGCTTAGTGACTGGCATAATTTGGATCAGAATATCGAAACTACGACCCTCATACAAAAAAATAAACCTGAATCCACAGCTGATTTGATTAAACACATTCAGTTTCAGGCACAACTTAGACAACTTGCTCAGCAGGCTCAACAAGAAGAAAGTAAACTGTTAGTTCAAATGATTGCTGATATTATTCTGCCTAAAAGTTCAGCGCAAACAGGTCTAGTCGAGTTACCAGTATTAGCTGAAAAGCCTAAAGTGGGTTCTTGTCCAATGGCAGAAAACTTTTTCTTAAAAATTGCCCATGGACGTATTTTAAGAAAAGGATCAGTCAATATTATTGTCAATCAGCACAATCAACCTTTGTTGCTGGAAAAATTAAATATGGGCGATGATCACTCCTGTATCAGTTTAAAACCGCTCTTAATGAATGGGGTGTGTTTACCCGCAGGTTCATTGTTTTCAGTTGACTATGATTCTTCAACTATTCAAAACAAAACAGCAAACCAGAATTTACCGGGCTTTGTAATCCCATACAGCGAGATACCAGGTTTTTGGTATTTACGCTTAACTACGCTTGCAATATCCCCAGAAAACCGTGCGAGAACCTTTAGCACGCATTTCCAACAGCAAATAGCCAATGGCCTGTTTAGCCCTGAAACAACTTTATTGCAACAACTTGCCGATATTGCTTCAGCACAAATCCGGAGCTAATGCATGTTACAGGTTTGTTATTCTCCCCAATACTTTGCAAAAACCCATACCAATAGCATGGAAAAACTGATTGCTGTGGCCGAAGCCCTAGAACATCTAGGCTCTTTTCAGTTCCATGAACCTGAATTAATTGATCTCAATATATTGAAAAGACTCCACGACCCTATGTATGTGGATGCTTTTGATACTGGATCACCTAAAAAACTAGCTACTTTTCAGGGTTTTAAGACATGGAACACTCAATTAAGAGATGCCATTTATCGCATTAATGCCGGACAAATTAAAGCTGCAGAGTTGGCATGGAAGCATCAAATTTCAGCAAATATTGCCCAAGGTTTTCATCATGCCCATTATCAATTAGGAGTTGCTTTTTGTACTTTTAATGGGTTGGCATTGATTGCACAGCAGTTTCCAGATAAAAAAATTTTTATCCTGGACTGTGATCAACATGGTGGGGATGGGACAGCTGAATTTACGCTCAGATTAGATAACCTATTTAATTTTAGTATTTTTGCATTGCAGTCCGGTTGCCGAAGTTATGAACGTGCTATTACTCGTCATATTCATAAACAGCATGGAAATTTTGAGCAATATCGCGATGCGATTGCTGAGGCTTTTGAAATGGCGATCGAATGGCAGGCCGATCTCATCGTCTATCAGGCCGGTATGGATTGTCATCAGAACGATCCTTGTGGTTCACCATGGTTGAGTGCTGAATATATTCAACAGCGTGATGAAATGGTATTTCGGCTTGCCAAACAGCATCAAATCCCATTGATGTTTGTGTTGGCTGGTGGCTATCAGACTTTACCTGATTTAGTCGATTTGCATGTTGAAACCTTTAAAATTGCCCATGAAATTTATTATGGGGAATAAGGTATATTTGTAATTTTTGTGCAAAAAAACGTGAAGAATATCCAATACTTTGAATACGCAGATTCAAATCCCAAGTGCAACACATTTGTAGTTAGTTGAAAAAGTTAGGTGTATTCATAGAATCATTAGACTTTTTCAACTCGCAATTGGAAAGCACACAATGAAGAAATACACCCAACTTTC
>NZ_JAYFSK010000120.1:0-2148 GCF_041464035.1 Acinetobacter sp. AL9
CCATCTTTATTTTCAGGGGATACAAAATAAGCAAGGTCTTGCTCTACTTTCTTTAAGCTTTCAGTCAAGTATTTCATTGCAAGTTTTTTTAAAATTTAATACCTAAATTGTATATGTTTGACTATATTTGTCAAAATAATTATTTGCTATAAATCACTCCTCTATTCATTCAATCTTTGCTTGTGCTAATCAAGACATCATAATCAATGAAATGTACCTCGTGTACAGTAGAAATGTAGCGATACACACTTTCTTACTTAAATCTTCTACAAAGTGAATAGGCAAAAAATTAAGGAGCAATGCTCCTTAATTTCAAAGTCCCAAAACACTAACGATCAATTAACTATAAGATCGGCTGGTTTTTTTAACCACGCTTGGCTCACTCACCACCTGTGATGTACTTTGTAAACGAATCAGTGCTACTGCAATTGCACCAATCACTGCAGGAATCGCCACCGCCAAAAAGTTCATTTTATGTGGTAAATCCATGCCCAAAAGTACGCCAATAATAATAGGGCCTACAATCGCACCGACACGCCCCACTGCAGAAGCACAGCCGATACCTGTAGAACGAATCGTAAGTGGATAATACTGAGCAACAAAGCTATACAATAAAATACTGCTGCCAATGGCAGAAGCACCTGCTAAGCCCACCAATAAATAAATCACAGGCTGTGGTGAATTAAAGCCTAGACCCACTAGAGAGAATGCGCCCAATAAAAACATGCCAATAATCACAGGTTTTAAGTGGAAACGGTCTGCTAAAATCCCGCCACTGATGGTTCCGATCACAGCACCAATGTTCATCGCCATTAAGAACATTAAACTGTTACCCAGCGAATAACCTGCTGCCATCATCAGTTTTGGCAACCAACTGCCCAAAGCATAAACCATCAACAAACACATAAAGAAGCAGCACCAAAACAGCAAAGTACTCATGCCACGGTTATTTTTAAATAAGGCTGCAATTGAGGCATCTGCGGTTTGTACTTCATTTAATACAAATTGTGTTTGTGGGCTGATATTTTCTTGTGGGCTAATTTGCTGGACGATGTGACGCGCTTTTTCATGTTGCTGTTTTTTCACCAAAAAAGTTAAAGATTCTGGTAAGAAAAACCACAATAAAGGCAAAATAAGTAACGGTAATCCCGCAATATAGAACATCACTTCCCAGCCAAAGCTAGGCGTCAACCATGCACCAAGTAAGGCTGCCATAATGCCGCCCACGGCATAGCCGCTGAACATGGTGGTAACTAAGGTACTACGCATTTTTTGTGGTGCATATTCAGAGGTTAAAGCCACGAGGTTAGGCAATACTCCGCCAATCCCTAAACCTGCAATAAAACGTAAAATACCAAACTCTGTTGGGTTGGATGCAAAGCCGCCCCAAAAAGTAAAGCCACTAAATAACGTCACACAAATTAATATGACATTTTTACGGCCAATTTTGTCTGCCAACATGCCAAACAGCATGGCGCCAAACATCATGCCTGCCAGTGCCGTACTCGCAAGCATACCTGCCTGTACAGCCGTCATATTCCATTCTTGCATCAGTAGTGGTAAAGCCACACCGTTAATCGCCAAATCATAACCGTCAAAAATAACGACAAATACGCACCAAAGTACAATTTTTAAATGAAAAGGTTTAAACTTTGCTTGATCCACTACAGCATTCACATTCATTGTTGTTGCTGTCATTTTTCCCTCACCTCCAATTGTGAGCTTTTTATTTTATAAAAAATGAATGGTTATTCACTTTTGTATATAAAATGAATCAATATTCACTTTTTGTCTACAGCAAAAACTTAACTCTGGTTAATTTTCTTAAAAACCTAGACTAAAGTTGTAGATAAATTCGACCAAATAGACTTGCAGTAATTTATGATATTTTGATATATGCTATATTTTTCACATAATTTATTATTGTAAATATATTGTTTTAAACTTCTTTCTTCTACTTTTCTTCTTAATATTTTCCTTTCCGTATAAAAAAGCCCCCTTGACGTTTATGTCAAGGGGGCTTTGAATAATGAGCTGGCGATGACTTACTCTCACATGGGTAACCCCACACTACCATCAGCGCGAAGAGGTTTCACTTCTGAGTTCGGGAAGGGATCAGGTGGTTCACTCTTGCTATGGTCGCCAGCA
>NZ_JAYFSK010000121.1:0-2114 GCF_041464035.1 Acinetobacter sp. AL9
CGGCGAATATCATGACTTTAATCCAGTCAGCAAAGCTGAATGGCTTGGATCCGTATGCCTATTTAAGTGATGTGCTGAAAAGGCTGCCGACGCATAAAGCGACCCAAATAGAAGAATTACTGCCACACCGCTGGAAACCTGAACCGAATTAAAAAATAGGCATGGGATTCAGCGGACGCTTACGATATTCAATATTCAATAAATTAGACTTCTTGCGTTAGTCAAATTTTAAGCAGCCGAAAGCTATATTTTATGCGGTTTTAGCCAATTCAAAAATTAGATAAAACTATACTTTCGCAAGAAGTCTATTAAATAATTTTTAAGCTTTATGACATCACCTGTCATTTTCTCTTTCTATATTTGTCTTGTTTAGTTGAGGCTCTTAAGCTTAATCAACTGCCGCAATGAAAAGTACTCAGGAAAAGAAAATCGATATGATAATACGTTCAGGCCCATTTACCAATAAGCATAGGAAGAATGCTTTAAAGCGTATTTTTAGAGCATTAATACAGGGAAAAATAAAGTGGGCTGAATTAAAGAGATTCTATTTAGCAATGTTGCACCTAGAACGTTATTTAGAAAGACTAAACATTGTTTAAAATAAAATTAATGGTTTTTTTGTTATTTATTGTGAATTTTTGTTTTTGTAATGTGTTATATTTCAAGCATATCAAAACCTTAAAAGTTTGGTATATGTTTTAAATAATTAGAGAAAATTTATGCAACGTGATGATTCTATTCATGAGCGTTTAGCTGACCGATTAGCAAATATTTTAACAAAGTTAAATATGGGGTATCAGTTAAGTATAAAAGAGCTGGCATCTGAGTTTGGGGTAAGTACACGTACTATTTCGAGAGATTTTGATCGCATTAACACTTATTTGCCTTTGTTACAGGATAATCAAAATAAAAAATTTTACCTAGATTTAAATTATTTGGGAAAAATTGCTCCAAAGGATATCCGTAATTTTGCACAGCTCTCAGGAATTAGTCATTTGTATCCCTCATTGGATATGTCTTTTCTGCGTGAGCTTTTAGATAGTCGAGCGCATCAGATTTATAGTGCTAAGGGTTACTCTTTTGAAGATGCTAGTCAGTTTAAAGAATTATTCAAAGTTCTTGGAAAAGCAATTCAAGAGCAGCGACAAATTGGTTTTCTATATAAAGGAGAATCTAGACTGGTTCAACCTTATCGCTTGATTCATCATCATGGTAGCTGGTATTTGGCAGCAGTTAGAAAAGATCAATTACGTACTTATCGCATTTCACATATTCAACTTATGCACGCTACGCATGAATATCCTCAATTTATTCCAGATCAAGATATTGTAAAAGTTGTGGAAGATGATGACAGCATCTGGTTCGGACAGGATAAACAGGAAATCATTTTATCTATTGATAGTCAGGTTGCTTTTTATTTTAAACAGAGATCAATACTACCTGAGCAACAAATTGTAAGAGAGTTGGGGGATGGTGGGTTGTTGGTTTCTTCTAAAATTAATCATGATATGCAGTTATTGCCTTTAATTCGTTTTTGGATTCCACATCTTAAAATTGTAAATCCAGAAAGATTGCAAGATGAGATGGAAAAGGGACTAAAGGAATATTTAGAGCGTAGGAGTTCATAATGGCGTGGAAGCCTAAACCAATGAAAATACAATGCCCTCAATGTAAAAAAATAGGAATTTTTGCACCAAAAAGTGATGTGATTTTAGGTTTTCCACGATGTGTGAAATGTGGAATGGTAATGAAAGTTGTAGGAAAAGTGACATTATTAGATTGGGTGATATATCCACTAACTTATATACGTAATATTTAGAATTTTTAGAGCATAAATAATGGACTTAATAAAACAGCAAAATTTAAAAGATGATGTTGATAAGTTGACAAAAATAACTAATCATGCGAAAAAAGTTTTTTTAGTTAACAGATGTTCACACATGCCTCGAATTGTTTCTGTACCACTTAGTTTAGAACAGCGAGAACAACTCATTTTTCTGGCCAAGCATGCAAAACATTGGCGTGAAAGACAACGTGCCCAAACTATTCTCTGGCTTTCTGAAGGTAAAAGTGTTGCGGAAGTTGCCACTCTACAAGAACGTATCCCAGAAACC
>NZ_JAYFSK010000122.1:0-2073 GCF_041464035.1 Acinetobacter sp. AL9
CATGAGAAAGCCCATATAAATGGGTAATGTACAAGTTGCTGTAGAAGCATGTTTAATTCGTCTGATCACAGATACTTTATAACGTATTTTAATACTTTTTTGAATCCGTCAATGCGTAAGTCCTATATGTGTAAACCAATCAGTTGCTGTCTTGCGAGTGAATAATAAAATTTTACCAGAGTATTTATATTACTTGCTTTCTTCACCAAAATATCAATCACAAATGCTTGGTGAAGCAGATGGAACAGTCATAAAACATATTTATATTACTCGTGTTGCAAAAATGGAAGTTGATATTCCATCTTTTGGTTCTATGAATTTAAAAGAGGCTAAAGAGTGGTTGAATCAACAATCACTGGAATTGGAAGCCCGTATCAAAAATATTGAAAAAAACTCTTCTCTTGATTCTGAACAACTAGCATTTATTGCTATCAATATGCGCAACTCTTTTATTAACTCTGCCAGAAATGCTGTCTATGATAAAAGAGTGTTTGCTAGTTTAGAGCTCGACCAGTCATTATGGGATTATAAGTATTTAGAATCTAAATATGCAAAAGAGGGGTACAGTGGAGAAGCATTAAATCGAAAAATAATAGCAGATAGTAGTGATAAAAAGATGCTTGATGATGCAATGACACTCCGTCATTTTGATGGTATAGAGGATGATTTGCTGTATCAACTTGCCCAAGATATGGAAACCAATGGTGCTCGAGAAATGCGCTCCACTGTAGAGCAAGGAGGATGTTTCCCCGCAGGGACACGAGTAATGACTGATAAAGGACTAGTCTCTATCCAAGATATTAAGACCGGAGATATGGTACTGTCTAAGCCAGAGAATGGAGAAGGAGAAATTTGCTATAAACCTGTTGTAAGAACTGTTTCTTATGACAATAAAGAAATTTGGGAGTTAAGTTATTTTGAAATTAGTGCAGATACAGATATTTCTAAATTAACAAGAATAAAATTATTACAAATTTCTCGTAAAGGGAAAATGTTTAGTACTATGGCAACACCAAATCATCCATTTTGGGTTAAAGGAGTAGGATGGACAAGGTTAGATGAATTAAAAAATGGGCAAATTATAGAAACTAATGATCCTAAAATACTTGCTTTAGTCTTCATGGTTAATCCGTTACGAAAAACAAGTAAACCTAATGTTGCTGGTAGTTACCATCCACGTAATTTATTTGATGCTGATAAAAAAGGTTTTGAGATTGAAGATGTTGAATATTTTGATTTATTTGAATACTCCGATCTAGGGCTATGTGAGGTACTTGGAGAAAACTCATCTAGTCCATTTATGGTTGATAATCATGAAATTCATGTTTTGAAAGAAAATTTCACATTAAAAGTTTATAATTTTGAAGTTGCAGATCATCACACTTATTTTATTACTAAAAGAGGATTATGGGTTCATAATACTAATTGTGCAGAGGCTACCTCAGACGCTGCACCAAAAGATCTAGTGACTCGTTCAGGTAACGAAATATCTAAAAAAGATACGCTAGGGCATGATATTAATGTATATGCAAATAAAGCTTCAGTTTATGAGGCTTTTAATGGCATTCAAAATGGTGAGGGTGGAATTGCGATTGTTAAACGTGCCATCGGAAATGATACAGGAAAAAATGGCAATGTATTACCATCAATAGAATTTGATAGAGGTGCACCAAATGCATTATTTGATAAAGGTGTTGGGAATAATGAGCACTATGAATATATTTTAATCGGTGAGCATCCTAATTACAGAAATGCGGACGGCACCGTTAATAACAAGTTCTATAATTATGTAAAATTTGAAGGTTATAGAACATGGGATTTTAATGATGGGCGTGGATTAAGAGATGTATTAGTAGATCGAAAAGCCTCACTAAGTTTTGCAGGCCTAAAAGAAAATGTTGGGAATTATTTTGAGGATAGTTTCGCAAATGGCGCAAGGCATGCTTATATTAACCCCAGTTACGGATAAGCCAAAGATTTAATCACATGAATTTTAGGCTTATTCTTTTGGCAAAGTTGATACGCACATAGTGAAGAAAATACGCCTGCTAAAAAACCAGCAATCGAACGATG
>NZ_JAYFSK010000123.1:0-1998 GCF_041464035.1 Acinetobacter sp. AL9
AATCATGATACGCCACGGTGGTTGTGTTTTGTGTTAGCGCATTAATAAATACAACCACCTTTTTTATTTTTCAAGCGATAATTATAATATATTTCAACAGTTTAAGCCTTAAGTTGGCGCGTATGGGCTTTTCACCCAGAAAATTTGCTGAACTTATTAAAAGACATCCTAGTACGATCTATCGTGAACTTAAAAGAAATAGCATCAATGACGTTTATCAAGCTCAATATGCTTCTGATAACACCTTCGCTAGACGTAGACGTGGTCATAGAAAACTCAAAATCGATTCAATCCTCTGGAAATTTATTGTTGAAGCGATCCGTTGTTTATGGTCTCCTCAGCAAATAGCAAAGCGTTTAAAGAGATTTCCTGATTTGGATCAAACAATGAATGTAAGCCATACAACGATTTATTCAACTATACGAGCATTACCAAAGGGTGAGCTGAAAAAAGACTTACTATCCTGTCTGCGTCATGAAAATAAAAAGCGAAAAGCTAACGGTGAACCTAAAAAAGATTCTATATTACAGGATATTAAAACTATTCATGAGCGCCCAGCCGAAGTTCAAGAAAGAAAAATACCGGGTCATTGGGAAGCCGATTTAATTAAAGGTAAAGACAATAAAAGTTCGATAGCAACACTTATTGAACGAAATACACGGCTCTGTATCTTGGCAACATTACCTGATGCAAAGGCAGAATCAGTGCGCAAGGCTTTAACTGAAGCTCTGAAATATTTACCCGCAGAACTGCGTAAAACATTGACCTATGACCGTGGACGTGAGATGTCAGAACATAAAATTCTCGAAGAAGATTTAGGCATAGATGTATATTTCTGTGACCCACATTCGCCATGGCAGAAAGGCACATGCGAAAATATGAATGGTTTAATTAGGCAGTATTTACCTAAAGGGATTGATTTAAACCAGGCAGATCAGCATTATTTAAATCAAGTTGCCATGTCACTGAATACTCGCCCTAGAAAAGCGTTAGATTGGCTTACACCATTAGAGAAATTTGCTCAGCTTGTTGATTATCATAAGGCTTTTGAAACTGTCGCACCTCATGTTTGAATTCGCCATCTTTTAGTATTAGATCTCCAAGTAATTGATAACGCTTGCTAACTAATTCACCTCCACACGTTTTTAATGATGAATTATATTGAGAATATTGAATACCTTCATTACTAGCTTCTACTGAATTATCCCCAGTTTTAAGAATTTCAATCTGAGCTAAATTACAATCAGAAATACCTAAATTAGATGAGCCTTGAATCCACTCTCCAGCCAATTTATCGGCTACTGTTGTTGGTGTTGGTGTTGGTGTTGGTGTTGGTGTATTGGAATTATCTGAGCTGTCACTGTTACAACCAACCAAAGCAGTAATTATTACAGTCACAAAGCCACTTTTAATTATCTTGTTCATAATAAGCTAATCACTAAAAATATTTTTTATAGAGATAGCCATCAAAATTCTGATGGCTATGTTATCACTATTGCTCCATTTCAAGAATTAATGAATTAAATGAGATTCTACCCATCCATTTCCATATTCTGTTGTTACTTCGATTAATCCATTTGAGCTGACATTACCTGCATAAATAATGTCAGAATTTTTAGAAAGCTTAGTTTTTACTTTGCTTGATTTATTAGACGTTTCATACAGCGGTAAGTTGTTTAGTTTTGGGGTTATTTTTTGTCCTATAGTACGTTCAGTATTTGTAGATTTTTCATTATTACCACGAAATTTGGTCATTTCTTTGGCTGTACCTGCTACTTCTTTGGTCGTTTCATTAATTTGACTTAAGGTTCCTCTTAAATCTCTTAAACTGTCAGCAAAGCCAGCATAAGAAGACATTGAACTAGCAAAGATGGTAAACATAAGAATCAGGGGTGAAATTTTCATCATACTTACTCCTTAACGATAATTATTCAAATTAAATACTTTATTAAAAAATGCGAAAATTTAGCATTTTTTATGATAGAATACTTAATTAAT
>NZ_JAYFSK010000124.1:0-1879 GCF_041464035.1 Acinetobacter sp. AL9
AGTTGGGTGTATTTCTTCATCGTGTGCTTTCCAATTGCGGGTTGAAAAAGTCTAATGATTCTATGAATACACCTAACTTTTTCAACTAACTACAAATGTGTTGCACTTGAGATTTGAATCTGCGTTCAAAAAAGAAGCTATTTTATCAGAGATTATGCAGATTGGAGTTGACCAAACATTCAACTCCGACAAGCGTTTCTGATTTAAATTGCTGCAGCATGTGAATTTGCATGACCTAAAGCAAAATCACGGATGGCAGTAGCAACCGCTTGCGGCTGACTAAGAATCGCCCAGTGATTAGCTGCCAATTCCACACGTTGAAAATCATCTACCCAAAGCGACATTTCATCAATCAATTCAGCACCTACAAATTGATCATATTTCAAGACAATAGCTTGCACAGGACAAATTGCATAACGTTGACGCGGCTTTAATAAACGTGGGATAAAATTGGCACGATATAAATTGACGCCATAGCGCCCATCTTTACGGATATTAGGATTGACCGGAATATCTTGATCACGTTCTAAACGCATCACCACCTGACGCCATTGTTCAGGTTGAAAGAACTGCCAAACTGTAGGTGCAAGTGCAGGAAGTTGAAAGGCGGCAATATACCAAGATTTACGCATTTGTTTGAAAAATTTAATTTTATTTTCAGAAAACTGCTTACGCATCCAAAACGCTGCATGATCCAAACATGGGCCTGAAATAGTACTGTAAGATAAAATTCGTCCTTTTAAATCTGGATCAGTTACAGCTTCCCAAGACTGAATTGAACCCCAGTCATGAGCTGCCAAGTGAAATGCACGCTGCCCCAAAACGGCATTAGCAACAGCCATTAAATCTGCAGCCAATTGAGCCAAGCTATAGGCACGAATGGATTTGGGAATGGAGGATTGTCCCGCACCACGTACATCGTAACTCACCACATAAAAATCTTGTACCAACACGGCAATCACGCGTTTCCAGACTACTTGGTTATCTGGATAGCCATGCAGCAAAATCAATGCAGGTGCTGTTTTTTCACCCCAAGTTTTGACATAGAGCTGTTGACGATCAGAGGTTTCAACCCATTGCGTTTGCGCTTGCATATACATCTTTTTTATTTTTATTCACCTTTGTTGCACTCAGCATAACAAAACATGCCATATTGATGCCTAAATTTTAGACTAATATAAGGCATCCAGACTTGAAAGATATAGTTAAAATCATATGAATCTGCTTAAAAAACTACAAAGTATTCCACTTATTTCTAAATATTTTTTAAATCGTTATGCACCCTATCGCGGTGCAGGTATTGAAATTGATCAAATCGATTTAGCCAACCACCATGTCCGTGTCAAAATGCCACTCACCCGCAAAAATCAAAATATTGTCGGCGTACATTTTGGCGGCAGCCTCTATTCCATGGTCGATCCATTTTATATGCTCATTCTGATGCATCACTTGGGTTCAACATATATTGTTTGGGATAAAGCGGCAACGATTCATTTCCTCGCCCCAGGACGCAGTACGGTGTATGCCGATATTCGCCTGAGTGCCGCTGAAGTCGAGGAAATCAAACAGATCGCAGAAGACTATGCGCCTCTGACACGTCAATATACGCTCAATATTGTCGATGAATCAGGTGTACGAATTGCAGAAGTGCATAAAACGTTATATATCCGACGTAAAAAGCCCAAAGCCGTAGCAACGTAATTTTTAGCTCACATAAAAACGCAGAATCTAATGATTCTGCGTTGTTGGTAATATTATAGGACTTACGCATTGACGGATTCAAAAAAGTATTAAAATACTTTATAAAGTATCTGTGATCAGACGAATTAAACATGCTTCTACAGCAACTTGTACATTACCCATTTATATGGGCTTTCTC
>NZ_JAYFSK010000125.1:0-1847 GCF_041464035.1 Acinetobacter sp. AL9
GGTGCCTTCGGGAATCTACATACAGGTGCTGCATGGCTGTCGTCAGCTCGTGTCGTGAGATGTTGGGTTAAGTCCCGCAACGAGCGCAACCCTTTTCCTTACTTGCCAGCATTTCGGATGGGAACTTTAAGGATACTGCCAGTGACAAACTGGAGGAAGGCGGGGACGACGTCAAGTCATCATGGCCCTTACGGCCAGGGCTACACACGTGCTACAATGGTCGGTACAAAGGGTTGCTACACAGCGATGTGATGCTAATCTCAAAAAGCCGATCGTAGTCCGGATCGCAGTCTGCAACTCGACTGCGTGAAGTCGGAATCGCTAGTAATCGCGGATCAGAATGCCGCGGTGAATACGTTCCCGGGCCTTGTACACACCGCCCGTCACACCATGGGAGTTTGTTGCACCAGAAGTAGGTAGTCTAACCGCAAGGAGGACGCTTACCACGGTGTGGCCGATGACTGGGGTGAAGTCGTAACAAGGTAGCCGTAGGGGAACCTGCGGCTGGATCACCTCCTTAACGAAAGATTGACGATTGGTAAGAATCCACAACAAGTTGTTCTTCATTGATGTATCTGAGGGTCTGTAGCTCAGTTGGTTAGAGCACACGCTTGATAAGCGTGGGGTCACAAGTTCAAGTCTTGTCAGACCCACCATGACTTTGACCTAGATTGAATAAATCAAGTTACAGGAATTGAAGATACATTGAATCACAGATGATAAGCTGGGGACTTAGCTTAGTTGGTAGAGCGCCTGCTTTGCACGCAGGAGGTCAGGAGTTCGACTCTCCTAGTCTCCACCACGTACTTTTAAGTATGGGATAAGCTAAAGATTACAGAATTTAGTAAATAGGTTAAATCGTAAAGATTTAATGATTTATTAAATTCTGTGATTTATCACAGTGAACTACTCGCTGACGAGGCGGTAGGAAATCATTAACAGATTGGCAAAATTGAGTCTGAAATAAATTGTTCAACTCATTTAATTCAAGATTGACAGTAATGCTTCGGTGTTACGTTTTAATTACGAATTGAAATGAGAACTAGCAAATTAACTGAATCAAGCGTTTTGGTATATGAATCTAATTGAAGCTGTACAGTGCTTAAGTGCACAAGACGTCAAACTGTGAATTAAATAAATATTTTATATTTATTTAATTGTCTTAACCCTACTTGTAGGGGTTAACGACTGTTTGGGGTTGTATAGTCAAGTAATTAAGTGCATGTGGTGGATGCCTTGGCAGTCAGAGGCGAAGAAAGACGTGATAGCCTGCGAAAAGCTCCGGGGAGGCGGCAAATATCCTTTGATCCGGAGATTTCTGAATGGGGAAACCCACCTACCTTAAGGTAGGTATCGTATGATGAATACATAGTCATACGAAGCGAACGCGGGGAAGTGAAACATCTCAGTACCCGTAGGAAAAGAAATCAATTGAGATTCCCTCAGTAGCGGCGAGCGAAAGGGGAAAAGCCCATTAAGTTATGTGTGTTTTAGTGGAATGCTCTGGGAAGTGCAACCATAGTGGGTGATAGTCCTGTACACGAAAGGGCACACATAATGATGACGAGTAGGGCGAGGCACGTGAAACCTTGTCTGAATATGGGGGGACCATCCTCCAAGGCTAAATACTCCTGACTGACCGATAGTGAACCAGTACCGTGAGGGAAAGGCGAAAAGAACCCCTGTGAGGGGAGTGAAATAGATCCTGAAACCGCATGCATACAAGCAGTGGGAGCCAACTTGTTTGGTGACTGCGTACCTTTTGTATAATGGGTCAGCGACTTATATTCAGTAGCGAGGTTAACCGAATAGGGGAGCCGTAGAGAAATCGAGTCTTAATAGGGCGT
>NZ_JAYFSK010000126.1:0-1382 GCF_041464035.1 Acinetobacter sp. AL9
CTATTTAAGTGATGTGCTGAAAAGGCTGCCGACGCATAAAGCGACCCAAATAGAAGAATTACTGCCACATCGCTGGAAATCCAACTCAAATTAAAAAATAGGCATGGGGTTCAGCGGACGCTTACGCACATAGGATCTTTTGATTTCAGATACGAAACAGCAAAAAAAAAGCTTATCTAAGACAGATAAGCTTTGAAAACTACAATCTAAAATAAGAAAGCTAAAACAAAGAAACTACAGCAAGTATCTTTGACTTCAATTATAGCGATTGTTCATTTTTTAACAAATAGTTTAAAACTAAAGTCTAAGATGTTTTATCTATCAGTCTTAACCTGAAAGCATTCGTGCATTAAATTTCAGGATAACTCCCCGTACCTTCTGGCCACGGCGATAACACTTCAAAGCCTGTATCAGTCACAGCAACCATGTGTTCCCATTGTGCAGAAAGTGATTTATCTGTCGTCACCACCGTCCAGCCATCTTTCAGTTCTTTCACACGCGCTTTGCCCGCATTCACCATTGGCTCAATGGTAAATACCATGCCTTTTTTAACCACCAAGCCTTGTCCAGGCTGACCATAATGCAGCACACTTGGTTGTTCGTGATACACCTGCCCAATACCATGTCCGCAATATTCACGCACAATGCTAAACCCTTCACGATGCGCCACACTTTGAATGGCATAGCCA
Source organism: Acinetobacter sp. AL9 (assembly GCF_041464035.1). Taxonomy (NCBI): domain Bacteria; kingdom Pseudomonadati; phylum Pseudomonadota; class Gammaproteobacteria; order Moraxellales; family Moraxellaceae; genus Acinetobacter; species Acinetobacter sp. AL9. The sequence goes on from NZ_JAYFSK010000126.1 coordinate 690, forward strand.
ATATCGCCCAAAGTCGCGCCCGGTTTCACCGCATGAATCCCTGCGCGCATCGCCTCATAAGTGGTATCGACCAGTTTTTTCGCTTCTGGTTTCACCTGACCCACATAGTACATACGACTGGTATCACCATAAAAACCATCTTTAATCACTGCCACATCAATATTAATAATGTCGCCATCTTTTAAAATGGTTTTGGATGATGGAATACCATGACAGACCACTTCATTGGGTGAAATACAGGTGGTTTTGGTATAACCGTGATAGCCCACATTGGCAGGAATGACTTTTAAGGTATTTACAATATAATCGTGACACAAATCATCTAAGTATTCTGTCGTGACTCCGGGTTTGACATGCTCGCCAATCATCTGCAACACCTGAGCAGCCAAACGCCCCGAAATGCGTAATTTCTCAATATCTTGCTCTGATTTAATGCTGACTTTAAGGGCGCGCATGATGAACTCCTGACCTGAAGCCTGAGATTATAGCCGTTATTTAAAACCTACTCAAACCTACTCAATGTGGGTTTGATGTTTAATTCCTACTTCACCATCAAGAACCTAAAACATTTGCTTTAGGGATTACCTCAATTCCATAGGCTGTCACGGTGTAACTCACCGCCTTAATCACCACTTATGCAGTGATTAAATCTTTATCCGCATATCGCAGGATATTAATTGATGCATTAACATC
>NZ_JAYFSK010000127.1:0-1380 GCF_041464035.1 Acinetobacter sp. AL9
GTTGCGGTCGTGGAACCCACCGAGTGAAAGTGTGGATGCAGCCCTGTTGCCCAACTTTACCCGTGGCAATGCCCGCGCAGACGATCTGAGCTTGGCGTAATCATGGTCATAGCTGTTTCCTGTGTGAAATTGTTATCCGCTCACAATTCCACACAACATACGAGCCGGAAGCATAAAGTGTAAAGCCTGGGGTGCCTAATGAGTGAGCTAACTCACATTAATTGCGTTGCGCTCACTGCCCGCTTTCCAGTCGGGAAACCTGTCGTGCCAGCTGCATTAATGAATCGGCCAACGCGCGGGGAGAGGCGGTTTGCGTATTGGGCGCTCTTCCGCTTCCTCGCTCACTGACTCGCTGCGCTCGGTCGTTCGGCTGCGGCGAGCGGTATCAGCTCACTCAAAGGCGGTAATACGGTTATCCACAGAATCAGGGGATAACGCAGGAAAGAACATGTGAGCAAAAGGCCAGCAAAAGGCCAGGAACCGTAAAAAGGCCGCGTTGCTGGCGTTTTTCCATAGGCTCCGCCCCCCTGACGAGCATCACAAAAATCGACGCTCAAGTCAGAGGTGGCGAAACCCGACAGGACTATAAAGATACCAGGCGTTTCCCCCTGGAAGCTCCCTCGTGCGCTCTCCTGTTCCGACCCTGCCGCTTACCGGATACCTGTCCGCCTTTCTCCCTTCGGGAAGCGTGGCGCTTTCTCATAGCTCACGCTGTAGGTATCTCAGTTCGGTGTAGGTCGTTCGCTCCAAGCTGGGCTGTGTGCACGAACCCCCCGTTCAGCCCGACCGCTGCGCCTTATCCGGTAACTATCGTCTTGAGTCCAACCCGGTAAGACACGACTTATCGCCACTGGCAGCAGCCACTGGTAACAGGATTAGCAGAGCGAGGTATGTAGGCGGTGCTACAGAGTTCTTGAAGTGGTGGCCTAACTACGGCTACACTAGAAGAACAGTATTTGGTATCTGCGCTCTGCTGAAGCCAGTTACCTTCGGAAAAAGAGTTGGTAGCTCTTGATCCGGCAAACAAACCACCGCTGGTAGCGGTGGTTTTTTTGTTTGCAAGCAGCAGATTACGCGCAGAAAAAAAGGATCTCAAGAAGATCCTTTGATCTTTTCTACGGGGTCTGACGCTCAGTGGAACGAAAACTCACGTTAAGGGATTTTGGTCATGAGATTATCAAAAAGGATCTTCACCTAGATCCTTTTAAATTAAAAATGAAGTTTTAAATCAATCTAAAGTATATATGAGTAAACTTGGTCTGACAGTTACCAATGCTTAATCAGTGAGGCACCTATCTCAGCGATCTGTCTATTTCGTTCATCCATAGTTGCCTGACTCCCCGTCGTGTAGATAACTACGATACGGGAGGGCTTACCATC
>NZ_JAYFSK010000128.1:0-1240 GCF_041464035.1 Acinetobacter sp. AL9
GGTCAAAGAAGCACTATGAGTCGATTTATACGAGGGCATATCATTGAATTGATGCCCAATAATAAACAAGCAAGCCATTTTGCTCAGGCAAGTGGTGTTGCTCGTTTGTCGTATAATTGGGCTTTAAGAGAGTGGCAGCGACAATACAAGGCTGATAAGGAATATCGAGATCAGTGTGAGTATTATGATGTTGCGGTGAATGAAATGCTTCTTAATAGACCTAAAGAGAGTAAATTAAGAAAGCACCTAAACACTTTTAAATTTGAAAAATATCCTTTCATGAAGAAAGTGACTAAGTGCGCACCACAGTTGGCGATTAAGCAGTTGGGTAGTGCTTTTGATAGATTTTTTAACGGCAAATCAGGATACCCCAAGCCAAGAAAAAAAGGCAAGGATGACCGTTTTTCATTATCAAATGATCAATTTAGCGTAAAGGGTCGGTCTATTAAAATCCCTAATTTGGGTTGGGTGAAAATGACTGAGAATCTGCGCTATAAGGGTAAAATTCTCTCGGCCAAAATATTTAAACAAGGTGGTAAGTGGTTTGTATCAATCGCTGTCGAACTCACCCAGATCGAAAAGCTTAAACCGAAAACAGGTTTAAGTATCGGTGTTGATTTGGGTGTCTCTAATCTTGCCACCCTTTCAAATGGTGAGGTTATTCCTTCTAACGCACCACTTAAAAGACAGCTTGCAAAACTAAGACGACTCAACAAGTCTTTTAGTCGTAAGAAAAAAGGTAGTCAGAATCGAGAAAAAGCAAAAGCCAAGCTATCTCGCCTGCACTATAAAATTGCCTGTCTACGCAAGAATAATCTTCATCAAGTCACAACGGATTTGGTAACACGTTTTGATGTGATTGCGATTGAAGATTTGAATGTTAAAGGCATGTTGAGGAATCGTAAACTCGCAAGAGCTATATCCGATATGGGTTTTTATGAGTTTAAAAGGCAGTTGATTTATAAAGCCAAACAGCATGGAAAATCGGTACTTTCGGTTGGTCGATTCTTCCCAAGTAGTAAAATGTGTTCGTGCTGTGGTGAATTAAATCAATCTCTCACACTTTCTGCGCGAGAGTGGAAGTGCTTAGTTTGCCAAACCATCCAAAATCGTGATGTTAATGCATCAATTAATATCCTGCGATATGCGGATAAAGATTTAATCACTGCATAAGTGGTGATTAAGGCGGTGAGTTACACCGTGACAGCCTATGGAATTGAGGTAATCCCTAAAGCAAATG
>NZ_JAYFSK010000129.1:0-1211 GCF_041464035.1 Acinetobacter sp. AL9
GATGGGTTCAAATTTTTTGAAAAAATCATCAACAATACAAAAAATTTCTGTAAAATCGTACATGGTAGTTAGAGCCTTTGGGTTGTGTCGTAACTTTCTAAATGGCTCTAACTACCTTTTTTTCAAGTGCTTTTCTTATCCGTAATTCGGGTTAATATAGATGCAATGCAAATACAACACAGATGGATTGGTCAGCAAATGTTAAAACAAAGTGTGTTTACCATGGCAGCAATGCTTATCAGCTTCAATACGATGGCAGCCAACACCGTGGTAGAAATGACAACCAGCATGGGCAATATTGAAATCGAACTGTTTAATGACAAAGCCCCAGTTTCTGCAAAGAACTTTGAAAACTATGCCAAGTCAAACTTCTATAACGGTACGATCTTCCATCGTGTTATCCCGGGCTTTATGGTGCAAGGCGGTGGTATGGATGCCAATATGCAAGAAAAGCCAACCAAAGCGACCATTCGTAATGAATCAAGTAATGGATTGAAAAATACCCGTGGTACCTTGGCGATGGCACGTATGAATCATCCTGATTCTGCCAGCAGCCAATTCTTTATTAATGTGGTAGATAACGATTTCTTAAATCGAAGTCCACGTAACGCAGGCTATGCGGTATTTGGTCAAGTCACTAAAGGTATGGATGTTGTCGATAAAATTGTAAAAGTACCAACAGGCAACTATGGCATGCATCAAAATGTACCGAAACAAGCGGTAAAAATACTCAGTGTGAAAGTGAAAGAGGCTGCCCCAACAAAATAAGCGGATTTAGATTGCAAAAATATGAAAAACATATTTTTAATTTAAAATTATAGGGTTAGTGCGAGTTTTGTGTGTTTTTGAACCAAAATAGTGCGTAAAAATCCAACACTCGTGAAAACAAGCAGTTAAAAGCACTTGCACGTGTAGGAAATTGCCCTATAATGCACCCATCCCGACGCGAAACAGCCTACGAACTTAGCTTACAGGGTTGAGTTGTTAGAAGTGTTTTGCGTTAAAATTTCTGCTGACGAGGCAGAAATTGAGATCATTAAGAGATTATGAAGAACAACTTGTGTGGATTTTTACTGATTGATTGATCGAAGATATTTCATTGATTGATTGGTTTAAATTACTCGAAGTTTATTTGAGCGAAATTTAAGTCAGAAAATTGATGAGCCAGATTTGGAAGTTTAGATTAAAACTTCAAAATGATTTTAACTGAA
>NZ_JAYFSK010000130.1:0-1157 GCF_041464035.1 Acinetobacter sp. AL9
GCCTATTTAAGTGATGTGCTGAAAAGGTTACCGACACACAAAGTGACCCAAATTGAAGAATTGCTGCCGCACTGCTGGAAACCTAAATCGAATTAAAAAATAGGTATGGGATTCAGCGGACGCTTACCTATAAGCTTCTGTTGGTGTTACTTAACGGGTGAATGGCAACATGATCAAAAAAAAGCGATAAAAATAAAGAAGCATGGACGACTCTCAATGAGTTTATTTCGCTATGGTTTAGACTATGTTCAAATGGCGATTCAGCGTTTAATTGGTTTTGGGAAAAAAGAAGAGTTTAAGGAAATTTTGGCAATTTTAAGAAGGCAGAACCCTGATAGGATAAGGGTTCTGTGAAATTTGTCGTGTACAGAGAAATTTTTTATTTTTTCAAGGGTATAAAAATCTCCTCAGTTTAAATAACATCCAAAAATCACGTGTCGTCAGTGGCTTGGTTTTTTTCTTTCATTTACTCTTTTTAGTGGTACTTTGGCTCAGTCAAAGCCAACCCCTGTTTACCCCATACATGCTGCCATGGGTATTGGGTTGTTTAATATTGTATTTGCTGATTGCCTTGGTCTTTATATGTCATCAGCTATCGTATTCCTGAAAATCAGACCACACTCTATTATTTTCCAATTCTGTGTTTAGGCTTTTATAGCAGCTCACTCATGAGTATTGGCTATTTTCTGGGTCAAATGACGGTACTCACAGGCGTATTTACCATTGGCTCCATTTTTACAGGCTTATTGTTGTTTAAACGCAGCATTATCTTTTGGGGCACCATTCCCTGCTTGGTGGTATTTTACGGTGGTTCTTTGCTGACCTTGCGCAATATTATCCCCTATGCGCCCGTTTTTCAGCCCTATACGTTTACCAGTGCGGAATTCCAAAATTTCATGCTCATCAATAACTTGATTGGCAGCACCATCATTGGTGTTCTGTTGGCCATTTTATTTAATACTTTTTTGGGACGCTGGATGATTCGTGAAGAACATCAGCAGCAACTAATTCTGCTTGATCCACTCACCCAAACTGTTCCTTAAAATGTATTCAAACATACTCAAGGACTAATTCGCACTCTGTTAATGTCTTGTTGCCAAGCGTGTAACTAGAGCCTGAGTCGGTCAGTTCCGACTTGTAGCGGTCAGTCCGTTCTT
>NZ_JAYFSK010000131.1:0-1105 GCF_041464035.1 Acinetobacter sp. AL9
CTGAAGCAATTGAAACGTCCGGTGCTTTACAAGCCTGAACGATCTGCTGTTTAAATTCAGCACTGTATGTTCTTCGTTTTTTCGCAAGAGATGCGATGGATGTCTGATGATTTGTAGTCATAAATTTTAGTCCCCACTTGTTTCTAAGTGGGGACTAAATTAAGGCTTATAGGATGAATTCAGAAGGTGTGTTCAGCGGACGCTTACTTCCATTGACTCAAAATCAAGGTTTGACATAAACGCTTCAACACCCATTGCTATCGTAAGCGTCCGCTGAGCCCCACTTTTTCTAACTCATTAATACCGCGATAGTGTCCACTAAATTTTAAGTGGACACCTATTTATGGATTTAAAGACAGTTATAGACAGCACACCAACGCTAAAAAAGCCTCGTCGAACCTTCACGGCTGAATTTAAACATCAACTTATTCAGCAATGCCAGCAGCCAGATACATCAGTGGCCAAGGTCGCAATGCAACATCAGATCAATGCCAATCTGTTGCATAAATGGATTCGTCAATCCAGATCAATACCCCCTGCATTAACAACCCCATCTAGTCCACAGACTGACTTTCTTCCGGTCATGCTTCACCCGACTCCAGCCAAACAAGACACACCTCCGCCATCTGTGCCGGAGAAGAATGCTGTCGCTCATATCAGAATTCCACTGCATCAGAAACAATGTTCTGCAAGAGATCAGGTGATCGAAATCGAATGGCCAGTGGAATCGGCCAAGGAGTTGCTGCTTTTACTTCAGGGCTTGATCAAATGATCCGTATCGATGAAATCTGGCTCTCTACCCAGCCGATGGACATGCGTGCGGGTATGGATACGGCTATGGCGCAGATCATGAAAGCCTTTGGCTCGATCAAACCGCATTGCGCCTACCTGTTCTGTAATAAACGTGGTCATCGTATGAAAGTACTGGTACATGATGGACTGGGCATCTGGCTGTGTGCCCGGCGGCTGGAACAGGGCAAATTTCACTGGGCTCAAGTTCACCAAGGTGAAACCGTGGCCCTCAGCCCGGAACAGTTACAGGCACTGATCCAAGGTTTGCCCTGGCAGCGCATTGGACGACAGCAGGTGGTGACGATGCTTTAAA
>NZ_JAYFSK010000132.1:0-1095 GCF_041464035.1 Acinetobacter sp. AL9
GATGTTATAAACATCAATATATGGAGTATTTTATGGCACGTAGACCAAGAAGAAATCATTCAAACGACTTTAAGGCTAAGGTAGCACTTGCTGCGATCAAAGCAGAAAAAACACTTGCTGAATTGAGTTCTGAGTTTGATGTTCATCAAAACCAAATTATTGACTGGAAAAATCAATTGATCTCAGCTTCCTCACAAGCTTTCGATCAATCAAAAGCTCCATCAGAACCTCCCATTGATCTTAAAAAGTTACATGCAAAAATCGGTGAGCAGGCATTAGAAATTGATTTTTTAGAAGGTGTGTTGAAGAAACTGGGCCGCTTCAACCACAAAAGTTAATCGATCACTCACTTCAGATTTCAGTATCTAAACAAGCTAAGTTACTGAAAGTCTCTCGTGGTTGTTATTATTATCGCCCAAAACCTGTTAGCTCATCAGATCTGAAGCTGATGCGATGTATTGATGAATTACATATGCAATATCCTTTTGCAGGCAGTCGTATGATGCGTGATTTGTTGAATCGTCAAGGGCATCATATAGGACGACGTCATACACGTACTTTAATGAAGAAAATGGGTATTCAGGCGTTATATTGCAAACCAAATTTAAGCCAGGCTAATCAAGCTCACCGTAAATATCCATATCTGCTCAAAGGATTGGCTATTCAGCGCAGTAATCAAGTGTGGTCTACGGATATAACGTATATCCCTATGGCAAAAGGCTTTGTTTATTTATGTGCTGTGATTGATTGGCATAGCCGCAAGGTACTTGCGCATAGGGTATCGATTAGTATGGAGGTGGATTTTTGTATTTCGGCTTTAAATGAAGCGATTGAAAAAGATGGATCACCTGAAATATTGAATACAGACCAAGGCAGTCAGTTCACCAGTGATGCATTTATTGATGTATTGAAATCAAATGGCATTCAAATCAGTATGGATGGTAAAGGTCGATGGGTAGATAATGTGATGGTTGAACGATTATGGCGGAGCGTTAAATATGAAGAGGTGTATCTCAAAGCTTATAGCAGTGTCACAGATGCGAAAAAGCAATTGAGTGCATATTTTGAGTTTTATAATCTGAAACGACCTCATTC
>NZ_JAYFSK010000133.1:0-1034 GCF_041464035.1 Acinetobacter sp. AL9
CCATTTCACTAAAAACTGGTCGAGGTACACCAACCAAGCGCTTGAATTCAGAATCTGAAAAACGGTTTAATTTCTGATATTTCATGAAATCTATATTGAGGTAGTTTTTACTTTCGCAAGAGGTCTAATTTTGAAACTGCAGAAATGGTAGATAATTCAGACACAGTTTATCATTTAAAACGTGCTGTATCTGGTAGCGGTATTTTACTGAGCAATGATGATGGTGTATCTATTCACTTTAAAGGTGGTGAAGGAGTACTTGAGTTAGTCAAAGATCAGCCTATTAATATTACTGAATTTAAAAAATAGATTTTTTGCTGATTTTAGGCATACATAAGGACGAAAGTAATAATACTATTGGTAATTACATAGTCGAAGGCACCAAGCCATCAACTAAAGATAAAGTTATTAATGTTGAAACACAATATTATGAAGATCCAGGACATCATGACTTGAAAGATGGAAATATGCCTTATAACTCTACTAAGGCAATAATTCCTGACAATCATGTAAAATTATGGGAAAACAGTGTAAAAATTGATAGTGATCCAAAAAATAGATGGGCAATTGAAAATAAAGATGGGAAGGTCATTTATCATAGGTTTCAAGATGATGGTAATGGCAATTTCCATTGGAATGGTTCGACAAAAGGTATTACGTCCTCAGGAAAGGAACGAAATATCAAGATTTCTGATGTCCCTTCTGACTTGATAAAAATGGTAGATAGCAAATGAATAGAATTGGAAACGATCAAGTTTTTATAGAGTTTGATGGAAATTATCAGAATAGTAATTTCATCCCATTGCGTTTATGTATTGAGGGGGAGTATCTAGGAACTTTAGACTCTCCTACTTATGTGACTAGCTTTATAAATTCACTAAAAAACTTACTAAATGATAATTACTATTATAACCCCAGTTACGGATAAGCCAAAGATTTAATCACATGAATTTTAGGCTTATTCTTTTGGCAAAGTTGATACGCACATAGTGAAGAAAATACGCCTGCTAAAAAACCAGCAATCGAACGATGTT
>NZ_JAYFSK010000134.1:0-998 GCF_041464035.1 Acinetobacter sp. AL9
AGTTGCGCCCACTTATGCCTAGATTTAAGAAAAAATCAGACGGTTATGATTCCATTCGCCTTGTACAATTCGATAAATACTGTTGGGTTAAAGGAAATAAACTCAAACTCCCTAATGGCGTAGGTGTTATTAAATTCAGGAAGTCGCAAGAGATTCTAGGCACAATAAAAAATGTGACGATCAGTAAGGTGTCAGGACGTTGGTACGTTTCATTCTGTACTGAAACAGAACTTACTGAAATGCCGATCCACCCATCAAAATCAGCGATTGGTGTTGATCTTGGTGTTAAGAAATTAATCACTACCTCAAATGGTCAGGTCTTTGACCCGATCAATAGCTTTAAAACCAATCAGATTAAATTAGCTAGACTTCAACGGAAGCAGAGAAAGAAAGTTAAATTTAGTCAAAATTGGAAAAAACTGAATTTTAAAATCAATAAACTACATCATCACATTGCCAATATTCGTCATGACTACTTGCAAAAAATCACTACAACGCTCAGCAAAAACCACGCAATGATTGCTGTTGAGGATTTAAAAGTAGCAAATATGTCGAAGTCAGCAAGTGGCACAATCGAAAATCAAGGAAAGAATGTAAAAGCTAAGTCAGGCTTAAACAAATCAATCCTAGATCAAGGTTGGGGCATGCTCGTTAGTATGTTGGAATATAAGCAACAATGGCGAGGTGGATTACTTGTAAAAGTTGATCCGAAGTACACAAGTCAAACCTGCTGTGAATGTGGTCATGTAGCAAAAGAAAACCGACAAACTCAAGCTAAATTTGAGTGTGTCGGATGCGGTTATGTTGCGAATGCGGATTTAAACGCATCTCGTAATATATTGTCGGCAGGACATGCCGTTTTGTCTGTGGAGGGTGGATGCGGTAAAGGTCGCCCTAAGAAGCAGAAAGCAAGCGAAATCCGTGAGGAAGTCGCCTAAGAGCTTTGCTTTTAGAATCCCCCACTTGAGTGAAAACGAAAGTGGGGGGAGTATGTCAAT
>NZ_JAYFSK010000135.1:0-988 GCF_041464035.1 Acinetobacter sp. AL9
CTATTTAAGTGATGTGCTGAAAAGGTTGCCGACACATAAAGTGACTCAGATTGAAGAATTGCTACCACACCGCTGGAAACCTGAACCGAATTAAAAAATAGGCATGGGGTTCAGCGGACGCTTACCTACAAATCACCAGACATCCATCGCATCTCTTGCGAAAAAACGAAGAACATACAGTGCTGAATTTAAACAGCAGATCGTTCAGGCTTGTAAAGCACCGGACGTTTCAATTGCTTCGGTCGCTTTGCAACATGGATTGAATACAAATCTTGTATCCAAATGGATTCGCTTAATTGATGCTAAGCCAGGGAATGATCGCTCACCACTACCGAATAAACCTGCATTTATTGCCTTATCTTGCTCTGCACCATTAGATGCTACTCCTACTGACATGTTAAAAGTTCAAATTACTTTACCCCACTCAAAAGCAGAAATTGGCTTGAAATGGCAAGTATCAGAAATACCTGCCTTGGCAGAATTACTCAAGGTGCTGGCAACATGATCCGTATCGATGAAATCTGGCTTTCTACCCAACCTCTGGATATGCGAGCAGGGATGGATACTGTCATGGCTCAGGTGGTGAGAGCCTTTGGCTACATTAAACCGCATTGTGCTTACCTGTTCTGTAATAAACGTGGCCATCGTATGAAAGTGCTGGTACATGATGGACTGGGCATCTGGCTGTGTGCCAGGCGGCTGGAACAGGGAAAATTCCACTGGGCTAAAGTTCACCAGGGTGAAAGCGTAGCTCTCAATCTGGAACAGTTACAGGCATTAATCCAGGGTTTGCCTTGGCAGCGCATTGGACGACAGCAGGTGGTCACGATGCTCTAAACCAAGCTCGGCTATTCTGCCATCCTCCAAACGTTCTATTTCATTCTTCTCATGACCTCAGGCATACTGCGGTCATGAATACGCTGCCTGACTTAAGCCAACTGACCCATGAACAACTGCTGGAATTCACCAGGCAGTTGGCGATGCAGCA
>NZ_JAYFSK010000136.1:0-975 GCF_041464035.1 Acinetobacter sp. AL9
TAAGCTGTCATTAAAAAGTAAACATGTATTCTTTTCCGAATTGGTTTGATACTCTCTCCACCCATTGCTCTATTTTATCAGCTGTCATGACTTGAAAATCTCGCCAATAATATTTCATCTGCTTCCATACCATCTCGATTCGATTTAACTCAGGGCTATAAGCAGGAATAAAATACAAATTCGTCGAAAAGTTACTTTTAAGTAGCTCTCTGTAATCAGCCATCTTTTTACTTCTATGAATCGAGGCATTATCAACAATAAGAACCAATGGAAGGTTATAAGTCTGTTTTACTTGTTGAGCTATTCCAGTTAAATAGGCATAAAACCAAGTGCTTGTAACTGACTCTTGTAAACAACTTGTCACCAGTTTCCCCGTTGAAAGCAAACACCCCATGACATTAACTCGTTTTAATCTTATTGCATCAACCGCATGAACATCACCTATCTTTGTCCACGCATAGCGGTTATCAGGTGTAGATGAAAACCCTGTTTCATCAACATAACCTAATATAATTTCACCACGTGCCGCTTGCTCTCGTAATTTTTCAATCTGCTGTGTTGCTTGTTCAAATGCAATCGGATCTCTTTTTTTTCAAGCTATGACGGGTACGCTTGAAGACCATACCTGAATCACGTAAAAACTTACGAATGGTTTCAACAGACACGGACACTTCGTATTCTTCATGTAGTTTGACTCGGATTTGTTCTGCATTGAGTGGACTTGTATTGACCCAATCTAGGATTTTCGCCTGATAGTCTGAGATCAATGTATTGGGCCGACCTGAGCGATGACCTTCTTTAATCGATTCAAACTCATACAATTCCCAACGTCGGCGTTGTAGCCTTATGGTTTCTGGGATACGTTCTTGTAGAGTGGCAACTTCCGCAACACTTTTACCTTCAGAAAGCCAGAGAATAGTTTGGGCACGTTGTCTTTCACGCCAATGTTTTGCATGCTTGGCCAGAAAAATGAGT
>NZ_JAYFSK010000137.1:0-966 GCF_041464035.1 Acinetobacter sp. AL9
TTACAGCGCAACACAGCAATAAAAATGCGCCGCCTGAACCACCAGGCTATATCTGCCACTCATTGTTGTGAGTGTGGCGATCCGATAGATGAACGAAGACGCCTGGTCGTTCAGGGTTGTCGGACTTGTGCAAGTTGCCAGGAGGATCTGGAACTTATCAGTAAACAGAGAGGTTCGAAGTGAGCGAAATTAACTCTCAGGCACTGCGTGAAGCGGCAGAGCAGGCAATGCATGACGACTGGGGATTTGACGCAGACCTTTTCCATGAATTGGTAACACCATCGATTGTGCTGGAACTGCTGGATGAACGGGAAAGAAACCAGCAATACATCAAACGCCGCGACCAGGAGAACGAGGATATTGCGCTAACAGTAGGGAAACTGCGTGTTGAGCTTGAAACAGCAAAATCAAAACTCAACGAGCAGCGTGAGTATTACGAAGGTGTTATCTCGGATGGGAGTAAGCGTATTGCTAAACTGGAAAGCAACGAAGTCCGTGAAGACGGAAACCAGTTTCTTGTTGTTCGCCATCCTGGGAAGACTCCTGTTATCAAGCACTGCACTGGTGACCTGGAAGAGTTTCTGCGGCAGTTAATCGAACAAGACCCGTTAGTAACTATCGACATCATTACGCATCGCTATTACGGGGTTGGAGGTCAATGGGTTCAGGATGCAGGTGAGTATCTGCATATGATGTCTGACGCTGGCATTCGCATCAAAGGAGAGTGAGATCGGTTTTGTAAAAGATAACGCTTGTGAAAATGCTGAATTTCGCGTCGTCTTCACAGCGATGCCAGAGTCTGTAGTGTCAGATGATGACCGTACTCAAACATCGGGTTGAGTATTATCTTACTGTTTCTTTACATAAACATTGCTGATACCGTTTAGCTGAAACGACATACATTGCAAGGAGTTTATAAATGAGTATCAATGAGTTAGAGTCTGAGCAAAAAGATTGGGCGTTATC
>NZ_JAYFSK010000138.1:0-948 GCF_041464035.1 Acinetobacter sp. AL9
CTTCAAGCAAACGAGTACTTGGTTTTTCTTTAGTTGTTGCATGAATGCGTTGATTTGCTGTTTCACTAAGCCATCGACCAATATAGGCATTTGCCATATCAACATCTAAGCTAAGGTCAACCACCTTTAAACTTGCTTTTAATGGCACGATAAAACTTGATTTCAAATAACTATTAAAGCGTTCTACTTTACCTTTTGTTTGCGCACGATATGGCTTACAAACACGTGGTCGGAAGTTATATTTCTTAGCACAATCAAGTAATTTAGCATTCCAGCGATGTTGACCATCTTGATAAGCATCACGTTCAATGATAATGGCCTTAGCATTATCAAATAATACATCTTTAGGAACACCACCAAAGAACTGAAAAGCACTTTCTAAGCCATCAATCCATGCATCAGAACGTTCATGATCATAAAACTTAACAAAGGTTGCTCTAGAGTATCCCAAAGTTGCAACAAATGCTTTTAATGTGGTGTGATGACGTCGAATTGTTGTGAAATCAACCTGCATTTGTTGACCTGGTTGAGTCTCAAATCGCTTAATCGGCTCTGGTTGTTTAGTTGGCTTTAATGTATTGAGATAATTTTGTAGTGTTCTAATTTTCCCCGTGTAGCCTTTTTGCAAGATTTCTTGATACAACACTGCAGCCGGTATCCATTCTGGATCGGCGGCATTTACACGTTTGATTAAATACGGTTTATAAGGCTCAAGAATACTCACTTTAGATTGTGTTCGTTGATATTTAGGTGTTACTTGAGATCGTAAATATTTACGCACAGTATTTCTAGAAATACCGAGTTCGCGGCTAATTGCCTTAATAGATTGACCTTGTTGATGAAGTATTTGGATTGTCACTGCTTGCTCCAAAGTTAACATGTTGAGCAGTCCAAAAAGACCACTATATTAACCAAGGGGGTCAATTTTCAAATGCTGTTGGGGGGTCA
>NZ_JAYFSK010000139.1:0-885 GCF_041464035.1 Acinetobacter sp. AL9
TAGACCTCTTGCGAAAGTAAAAACTACCTCAATATAGATTTCATGAAATATCAGAAATTAAACCGTTTTTCAGATTCTGAATTCAAGCGCTTGGTTGGTGTACCTCGACCAGTTTTTAGTGAAATGGTCGAAGTTTTAAAAGAAGCAGAATCACTTAAAAAGAAATCTGGGCGTCCTCATACTTTAGCTATAGAGGATCAATTATTATTAACACTCAATTACTTACGGAATTACAGCACTCAATTGGAATTGGCTGCAAATTACCATATCGCTGAAAGTAATGTGAATCGAACTATTAAAAAGGTTGAAGATGCATTAATGAAATCAAGACGTTTTACCCTGCCAAAACGAAGCATTACCACAGCAGACGAACAATTTAACTGGGTAATTATTGATGCGACAGAATGTTCAATAGAACGCCCGAAAAAAAAATCAGAGTAAGTTTTACAGTGGTAAAAAGAAGAAACATACGTTAAAAGCCCAAGTGATCTATCATCCGAAGAGCAAACAAATCATAGGAGTAGATATATCGTCTGGCAGTCAGCATGATATTAAATTGGCAAGAAAAACAGTTAAGAAATTCAAACATTGTGACTATGTTATGACCGATTTAGGGTACTATGGGTTAGAGCAAGATGGCTTTAAGTTATTGATGCCAATAAAGAAAAAGAAGAATTTCCCCTTATTTGATGCTGAGAAAAATTACAATAAAATGATTGGAAAAATACGAGTTGTAATCGAACATATTAATAGTCAATTGAAAAGATTTAGAATACTAAGTGAACGCTATCGAAATAGACGAAAAAGATTCGGTTTACGCATTAACTTAATCGCTGCACTGGTAAACCGGATGAACTTGCAATAACGACTTTCGCAAGAGGTCTA
>NZ_JAYFSK010000140.1:0-849 GCF_041464035.1 Acinetobacter sp. AL9
TACGATTAAATCGCTCAACATATGCATTTTGCTGTGGATTGCCTGGTTGACTAAATACATGCTCAATACCATGCTGATCACACCACTTTTCCATCAGCTCACTTATATACTCTGGGCCGTTGTCGGTCCTAATGCGTTTAGATTTGCCTCGCCATTCAATGAGCTGATCAAGTGCTCTCAGCACACGTTCTGCTGGCAATGAAAAGTCAATCAATATATCCAATGACTCGCGATTATAGTCATCAATCACGTTGTGAAGTCGATAACTACGTCCATCACTGAGTTGATCATGCATAAAGTCCATTGACCATGATTCATTCTTAGCTGTCGGTACTGCAAAGGGTTCTGGCTGTTCTCGTTTAATCCGCTTATTAGGCTTGATTCTTAAATTAAGCTCAAGCTCCTTATAAATGCGATAGACACGTTTATTTAGCCGCTCATCAGCATACATGCGTTTTAAACGGGCATTTTCAGCCTCAAGTTCTTTAAGCCGCGTCATCATTGAAAGATCCATGCCGCCATATTTGGACTTCCACTTGTAGAATGTGAGCTCATACCATGTTCGCGGCATAAGTTCGGTATGGGTGTTCCTGCTTCAGCTTGCTTCAAGATACTCATGATCAAGCTGTCTGAATACTTAGATGTTTTCATAGAAAATCTCCTTAAATCAAGGTTATTCGATTTTCTACTTTTAAACGCAATTATTTTTAGGGGGGATTACCGATAAACAAAACCCAATTAAAGTACAGCAACTTTCAGATCAAGAACGTATTAAACAACTCGAACGTGAAAATAAAGAACTGCAACGTGCTAACGAAATTCTACGTAAAGCAGCCGCTTTTTTCGCCC
>NZ_JAYFSK010000141.1:0-828 GCF_041464035.1 Acinetobacter sp. AL9
TTCGTATGACTATGTATTCATCATACGATACCTACCTTAAGGTAGGTGGGTTTCCCCATTCAGAAATCTCCGGATCAAAGGATATTTGCCGCCTCCCCGGAGCTTTTCGCAGGCTATCACGTCTTTCTTCGCCTCTGACTGCCAAGGCATCCACCACATGCACTTAATTACTTGACTATACAACCCCAAACAGTCGTTAATCCCTACAAGTAGGATTAAGACAATTAAATAAATAATCAATGATCTATTTAATCTACAGTTCAAAGTCTTGTGCACTTAAGCACTGTACAGCTTCAATCTAAATTCATATACCAAAACGCTTGATTCAGTTAATTTGCTAGTTCTCATTTCAATTCGTAATTAAACCGTAACACCGAAGTATTACTGTCAATCTTGAATTAAATGAGTTGAACAATTTATTTCAGACTCAATTTTTGCCAATCTGTTAATGAATTAATGCGTCTTCGTCAGACCGCACTAAATACTGTGATATTTAAATCACAGAACTTAATAAGCTTATACTTACTAAATTCTGTAATCTTTAGCTTATACCCATACTCAATAAGTACGTGGTGGAGACTAGGAGAGTCGAACTCCTGACCTCCTGCGTGCAAAGCAGGCGCTCTACCAACTAAGCTAAGTCCCCAGCTTATCATCTGTGATTCGATGTATCTTCTTCTGCATAATTGCTTCGTCAGTAGTGGTGGGTCTGACAAGACTTGAACTTGTGACCCCACGCTTATCAAGCGTGTGCTCTAACCAACTGAGCTACAGACCCTCAGATACATCAATGAAGAACAACTTGTTGTGGATTCTTACCAATCGTCA
>NZ_JAYFSK010000142.1:0-823 GCF_041464035.1 Acinetobacter sp. AL9
AGCCAATTTAAAAAATTTAGGTTTCTTAGGTTTGCGCTTTTTTTCTTTTAGTCGAGCATGTTCTTTAGGGTTGAAAAACTTCCCCCATGCTGATGCAAGATCACGAACTTTTTGTTGAAGTGACACAGCATTTGAATTTCCATCTAAAAAGCTAAACTGAGGATTCTTTTTCAGTGCTGTTATCTTTTTTACTAGATTCACCGCATTAATGTGTTTATTTTGAGCAAACATTTCAAATGAAATTGCTAATATTTGATTCCAAACAAAGCGTGCAGAGCCAACGAGATTATTTAAAATAACCTCTTGCTCGACATTAGGCTCAAGCCTAAATTTATACGCTTTGTTGATTTTCATTAATGAGTGTGTATCTGTTAATATGGTGCTGATTCTAACATTTTAGGTATATTTTTTCAATGAGTGAGATATATAAAAACCGACATTCAGCCTTTAATCTTCATGTTCATTTAGTTTTTATAACGAAATATCGAAAAAAAATACTAGGTGAGTTGCATCATAAATATTTCAATGAGTGTGCAACTGAAATATGTAAAGATTTTGATGCTGAATTAAAGGAATGTAATGGTGAATCCGACCATGTTCACATGCTTATTCAGTATCCACCAACGGTACAGTTAAGCAAATTGGTTAATAATTTAAAGTCTGTAACAAGTAGAAGAATGCGAAATGAGTTTTTAGACTTGAGAGGGAATTATACAAAACCTGTTTTATGGTCAAGATCATATTTTGCAGGGTCTTGTGGTGGTGCGCCTTTGGAAATAATCAAACAATATATTCAGAATCAACAAGGTTGAAATTTGTGAAA
>NZ_JAYFSK010000143.1:0-803 GCF_041464035.1 Acinetobacter sp. AL9
GCAAGAGATGCGATGGATGTCTGATTATTTGTAGTCATAAATTTAAGTCCCCACTTGTTTCTAAGTGGGGACTAAATTAAGGCTTATAGGATGAATTCAGAAGGTGTGTTCAGCGGACGCTTACGCTTCTTCTCTGGGATATTGATTTTATGAACACCCTGTTCTTTTCTCGTTTAGCATTCATCAGCGCGATTTGCTGTTCAAGTTTAGCTTATGCAGCCAATGCAGACCCACTTTTGGGCAAATGGAAAACATTAGACTACCGCACAGGTTTTTCATTGTCTGACGTAGTCATGAGTAAAGATAAACAAGGTGCGTATGCCGCTACGATTACAGAACTACGTGCGGTTCCTGGCGCACCGCGTTTGGAAAATTGCACACTCTGTACGGGTAAAAATAAAGATAAGCCACTGTTAGGTTTTGTGCCATTAAGTCACTTAAAAGCTACGCCAAGCAATCAAATTGAATTTTATGAAGGTGACTATTTAGACCCGCGCACAGGTAAACAATATAAAACTCGTGCACGTTTAAGCAGCAATGGCAAACATTTAACCCTTTATAATGTAGACCTTGCCACCAATGCCAGCCGCAAAATGACGTGGGTGAAATACTGATATTATTCCTCACCAATGCGATAAAAGCTGTGTTCTGCACACTTTTATCGGAATGATTAGATTTAAATTAACCCCAGTTACGGATAAGCCAAAGATTTAATCACATGAATTTTAGGCTTATTCTTTTGGCAAAGTTGATACGCACATAGTGAAGAAAATACGCCTGCTAAAAAACCAGCAATCGAACGA
>NZ_JAYFSK010000144.1:0-749 GCF_041464035.1 Acinetobacter sp. AL9
TCTTACCTGATGGTTTGTACCCTGAACGCTCTAAGCCTTGCTTGATCCTTTCTATACGTTTCTCGTTATCCAAACGAGCCATAGTAGCAAGTAGATCAATCAGCATATTGTTGATGAGATCTAGGATTGAGCTTGTGATGCTGTCATTGGTTTGGATCAATTGATGAGTTGTGGGAAGGTCAGCAACTACTAAGCGAAGTCCTTTCTCTTGGATTCTACGCTTAAGCTCTTGGAAGTCTGCTTGGCTTAGACGGGACAGACGATCAACACTTTCTACCATCAAAGTGTCGCCTTGGTTTGCTTCTGTGAGCAACTTGTTTAGTTCAGGACGATCCAACTTCGTGCCTGAGAAGTTTTCAATATAGGTAACAGATTCACCTAACTTGAGCGTTTGGTTTAAGTCATCTAATTGGTTTAGTGCTCTCTGTGCATCTTGATCTTTGGTTGAAGCTCTTAAGTAGATTCTAGTCGTCATGGTTTATCATTTGAGATAATTGAATATACTACAATGATACAGCTATCATTTAATCATCATAATAACTCTAATGATATTTCGTTGTAACTAACCGTTTCCTTATCATTCGGGTATAGTGTTAAGAAAGCCTTACAAGCATAAAAGAAGAGTAAGCATCCGGCTAACACAGCCTTACCAAGCGATCCTATAAGCCTTAATTTAGTTCCCACCTAAAAACAAGTGGGGACTTAATCCATGAACATGGATATATATTCAGCAACACCTCCTGTTGCTA
>NZ_JAYFSK010000145.1:0-744 GCF_041464035.1 Acinetobacter sp. AL9
CTAAAATACAAAAGATAATCATTTAAATCTCTAATAAATACCCACCTTGCCACTACTGAATCGACATAGACAAAATGAGAACTTATGCAAATATTTGTCTATATTTTTAGTTATAGTTAATTACTCTCAACCGACGCGGTTTAAGCATAAAATTCAACCAACTGGTGAATCAAAAACAATTGGCGGGGCAAAACAAAGAACACATCTGCCTTGCCCTGCTCGATTTAGACTGGTTTAAGCAAGTAAATGATCGCTATGGACACGATGGAGGGGATCAGGTACTCAAGCAAATTCCAAAAATTTTGCAAAAAAATCTACGCAGTGAAGATATTATCGGACGTTTTGGTGGCGAAGAATTTATGATTATTTTCTCCAATACCTCACCGCAAATTGCCCAAAATGTACTGGAACGCTGCAGAATTGCCATTGAACAACATCGTATTGCCTATGCAGAACATGAGATTCAAATTACCGCAAGTTTTGGTTTAAGTGCCTTATATGTTTATCATGCAGATCAACATGAATTAATTCAGCGTACTGATGCTGCGCTGTATAAAGCCAAGCAAAGTGGACGTAATAATGTGCAGCAAGATATTGAATCATGAATATTAATTTTGTAGGACTTACGCACTATTATTTATAGATTCTCTGTGGTAGCAGATGATTTTTATCGAGAATAAAGTCATCAATGAAGTTTTTGATAACTGGTCTAAATAATTTCTTCTGCCAACGATATACATTTTC
>NZ_JAYFSK010000146.1:0-722 GCF_041464035.1 Acinetobacter sp. AL9
AGTTACACCGTGACAGCCTATGGAATTGAGGTAATCCCTAAAGCAAATGTTTTAGGTTCTTGATGGTGAAGTAGGAATTAAACATCAAACCCACATTGAGTAGGTTTGAGTAGGTTTTAAATAACGGTTTCCAGATCATTTCAAAATCGTGGTTTCAGATGCCTCAGCCTATAAACAATTTGGAAATTCTGTTGCTATTCCAGCGATACAGGCAACTGCAAAAGAAATATTAAAAGCATTGAAGATTGGTGAGTATGATTACAGCAAATAAGGGGGAATGGAGTGAACTCTATGCCATTTTTAAATTACTATGTGATGGGGAGTTAAGTGCGGGTGATGAAAACTTAAATAAAATAAATAATTTAATTTATCCTGTAATTAGAATTTTACGTCAAGAACATCATCATTTATTCACTTATGTACCGCATAAATCAGAGGGTATAGTAGAGATTTTGCGGGGTGAAGATGTTTTTCAGATACCATTACAGGAACTCAGAGATATTACTCAGTTTTTGCTGGCAGAATTACAGAAAAAGCAAACGGCATCATTTACTATTCCAGATGTGGAAAACTTTATATCCAGATACCAATCAAATAAGTTGACAAAAATAACTAATCATGCGAAAAAGTTTTTTTAGTTAACAGATGTTCACACATGCCTCGAATTGTTTCTGTACCACTTAGTTTAGAACAGCGAGAACGACTCATTTTTCTGGCCAAGC
>NZ_JAYFSK010000147.1:0-721 GCF_041464035.1 Acinetobacter sp. AL9
ACCAAGCTCGGCTATTCTGCTATTCTCCAAACGTTCTATTTCCTCTGCGTCATGACCTCAGGCATACTGCGGTCATGAATACGCTGCCTGACTTAAGCCAACTGACCCATGAACAACTGCTGGAATTTACCCGGCAGTTGGCGATGCAGCATCAGTCTCTGGCACAATCAAATCAAGAATTAGAAAAATCAAACCAACAATTGGATGCCAAAGTTCAACATCTTTCTATTCTCAATCAAAAATACGAGCATGAACTGGCGCTGTTTAAACAGCATAAATTCGGCAGTAAAAACGAACATCTCACTGCAAAACAAATCCACCTGTGGGATGAAGCGGTTGAAGAAGATATTGCCGCGGTTGATCTAGAACTGGAACGGCTAAATGCAGATAAAACCGATGCAGTGACACACAAAGCCAAAACCAATAAACCTAAACGTCGACCACTGCCAGATCATCTACACACCATCCGTATTGAGCATGAACCTGCATCAACCCAATGCAGTTGTGGCTGCCAACTCCGTCGTATCGGCGAAGATATCAGTGAAAAACTGCATTTCAGACCGGCACAGTTCTACAAGGAACAGCATGTCCGTGGCAAATGGGTCTGTGATCAGTGTGACACCCTGACTCAGCAAGCGATGCCTGCCTATGTGATTGATAAAGGCATTGCTTCACCTGAACTGCTCAGCCATGTGCTGGTATCGAAGTATGCCGATCATTT
>NZ_JAYFSK010000148.1:0-706 GCF_041464035.1 Acinetobacter sp. AL9
GAATTAAATGTATAGAGAGGCATGGAGTTCGGTGTATATCTGACAATGACATCAGCGCCTTGATCGACTGTCGGCATAATGGTTTGAACTCGACTATAGCCACGGTCAGCCACAAAGACATAACCCTCACGAAGCTGATAATGCTGAAGTTTTTCGCCAACTTTGTCTGTTGTAACAACAGCATCAGTGAGCGTTAAATCCATCAAATCTATGCCGAGATGTAGTCTATAGCTCGTTTGTGTCGCACCTGGTTCCTGAACGGTAGAGCCATCTACAGCTATAAATTTTAAATCGCCTTCTGTATGGTTATGATCTGTGGTAAGAGTTTCTTTTAAAAGTGATTTAATCCAGTCAGTACAAGATATTAATCTCTTTTTTACGGCTTCGTCGCTGATTGCGGAATAAGTTTCAGTGAATTTTCCAGCGCATGCTCTTAAAGACAAATCGAGGCCACAATACAGCATAAGTAATTTAAACAGTTCTAAAGGCGATTTAATTTTTCTAGCCCGTTGAAAAGCATTACAATTTATCGCCATTTGTTCAATATTTGAAGGAAGTACTTGTAATAACTGTTGAAAATGAATCATGATACGCCACGGTGGTTGTGTTTTGTGTTAGCGCATTAATAAATACAACCACCTTTTTTATTTTTCAAGCGATAATTATAATATATTTCAACAGTTTAAGCCTTAAGTTGGCGCGTATG
>NZ_JAYFSK010000149.1:0-685 GCF_041464035.1 Acinetobacter sp. AL9
GCCTTTTCAAGTCGATTCTTTTCCTGCAATAGACTACCTAGATAGACATCTCGTCTGCCTAGTAAAGCTTTTAATAATCTGACATTTTCAGGTTCAGGCTGCCATATGATTAACTTTGCGGTGTAACCATAACGTGAAAGAGCTTCACTATCAGCTTTATCCGTTTTATTTAGCATGGACATGCCTTTGGCAAAGGCTCTTACTCGTGAAGGATTAGCCACACAAACCTTTACACCTGCATCATATAGATAATATCCCAAATTCTCATGATAAACCGAAGTCGCTTCCATGATTGCTGTCACTTGATCAGGTTCAATTTTAAGAGTGATGAGCCATTTGAGCAGACTGCCAAAGCCACTTTCTGTATTAGTAAATATTTTATTTTTTCTTTTTCCAGTCAAACCTTGAGGGAAAATGCAACAATCTATTTTGGTTTTACTGACATCAATACCTAGCATAATCATGGTGATATTCCTTGAGTTTAAGCTATGATTTTTATCCCATTAACCATCATCTTACCTTGTGAATACAGCATCAAAGTGCTTAGTTACCGTTCAGAGTTGTATGAGGGATAAGGGCAAATTGTAGGTTTTATCTCAGGTTCAAATTTAAGATTTTAGCAGCACTCCAAACTCTACAATTTGCGTATAGTGGTAGCTAATCACTATATCAATCAAGATACAAG
>NZ_JAYFSK010000150.1:0-683 GCF_041464035.1 Acinetobacter sp. AL9
ACCCCAGTTACGGATAAGCCAAAGATTTAATCACATGAATTTTAGGCTTATTCTTTTGGCAAAGTTGATACGCACATAGTGAAGAAAATACGCCTGCTAAAAAACCAGCAATCGAACGATGTTTACTCGTAACTAAGTGATATTTTTCTTTCAATAATCCTATCAATGTTTCAATTCTTTTACGTTGTCGTAGATGAAATTCATCAGAAAATGGCAATAAGGTCACTCTCATATTTTTTCTTGGATAAGTAATTAAATCAATGCCTTGCTCTTTAAGTGTTTCTTTCAATGGTTGGCTAATGTAGCCTCTATCACCATAGACCGTTGCTGATAAGCCATTCACTAAATCCTCAACTTTTTTAAGATCAGCAATATGTCCGTTTGATAAATCTGAATTTACAATTTCACCCTCTTGATTCATCAGCAAGTGTAATTTGCAACCATAAAACCAGCCCATCGTACTTTTACCACGAGAAGCAATCTCATCTAAAGCATGATGACCTTTAGGGATTCTTTTATTTTTACAAACAGGTAAAGGTGTTGAATCAATCCATAAATATGAACTTTCATCTTTTTGGCTCAACGCATAAAGCAAAGCATGAATAGCAAGTTGGTGCTGATTGATGAGGGTAATCAGGTTTTTATAACAAGGCAAGTCTTTAAAGAGTTTGCTTTCAAACTGA
>NZ_JAYFSK010000151.1:0-662 GCF_041464035.1 Acinetobacter sp. AL9
CAAGAGATGCGATGGATGTCTGATGATTTGTAGTCATAAATTTAAGTCCCCACTTGTTTCTAAGTGGGGACTAAATTAAGGCTTATAGGATGAATTCAGAAGGTGTGTTCAGCGGACGCTTACGCTTATTTTTGACCACAGCAGCATGATTTTTATCACCCATTTTCCAAGCACCGCCATGTACCATCATCATGAGCGGGGCTGGTGTTTGATCTGTGAGTACTTTGGCAGGGAAATAGACATCCATCACTTGTTGAGGATGAGATCCATAAGCCACATTTTTCAAAGTCTGCACTTTGGTAAATGTATTCGGCTCCAAAGCATGGAGCGATGTCGATGAATAGAAACAAAGTAGGGAAAAGATTGGCACAAGATTTTTTTTCATTTTAATAATCCTTTAATTTTAAATATTATCAATGTTTATAATTTTTATGATCCACTGATGTATCAACAGTAATACGTTAATTGATTCATACCTGCTTAAAAAGAGTAGAGAAGTTTGTCGGTGACATTGATCTTTTTGTCTTTTGATTAAAATAATATAGGACTTACGCACTATTATTTATAGATTCTCTGTGGTAGCAGATGATTTTTATCGAGAATAAAGTCATCAATGAAGTTTTTGATAACTGGTCTAAATAATTTCTTCTGCCAACGATATA
>NZ_JAYFSK010000152.1:0-658 GCF_041464035.1 Acinetobacter sp. AL9
TGGCTTTATCAACCAACTTGTGAGTTGCTGTAAATATTAATGTTTTGAGCTTTGCTTTTTGAGTATCTTGTCGCTTATCTAGTTTTTTTCGACCTAGATTATTTAACTCAATTTTCTGTTTCTTGTGTGGTTTAGCTTTAGCAATCGCTCTGAGCTTGTTTCTGTGCTTGTACTTTTGATTTAAATAATCTGATTCACTTGAGATCAGCTTGCCTAGACCACTCCCATATACATCGCCATCAGAGTCCACAAAAGCTTCTGAGTACCCTTTATCAACACCTACTGTTTCCTGACCACAATCTTGTGTTTCAACTGCATCATAGGTTGAATGAACTTCAATATTGCCATTTTTTAGAATAATTCTTAATGTGCCTTGCGGTGCAAAATCAACAGTCGTATTTAATGGGATTTTAATGGTTTGTCGAGGGATTAGGCTTGGTACTTTAAGCCAACATTGACCATTTAACTCAAAGGTTTTACACATATCCGCACGAACAATAATTTGATTATGTGTGTGATTAACACCATGCTTAAAGTGATTACGCATTTGACGATGGAGGAAATTATCAGTCATCCATTCATCTTTTTTAAGCAAGGTGTATAGTCTTTTTTGTTCATTATTACAGGAGGTGCGTTTTCGGATCGCCTGCTTTACTTT
>NZ_JAYFSK010000153.1:0-655 GCF_041464035.1 Acinetobacter sp. AL9
AAATGCAAGCCGAGTAGTTCCTTCTTACCTTCAACATTTAAAGCTAAAATGGTATAGATCGCTTTGCTCACATAAACACCTTTATCCTTCACTTTGTAATGTATGGCATCTAACCAAACAAAGGGATAAATTGTATCGAGTGGGCGTTGTTTCCATGCTTGTAACTGAGGGAGGAGCTTATCTGTAATATTGGTGATAGCACCATCTGAAATCTCCAATCCATACATATCAGCAACATGCTTTTGAATATCACGATAGCTCATACCAAGTGCATAGAGTGATATGATTTTATTGTCAATTTCTTCTGATAATTTGGTCTGGTTCTTTTTAACTAACTGTGGCTCAAATTCACCATTTCGATCTCTAGGGGTTTCAAGCTCAAATGAACCTGATGTAGATTTTACTGTCTTGCGAGTATAGCCATTGCGGCGATTACCTTGTTTCGGATTCGCTTCAATGTAATTCTCGATTTCTGCTTCAAGAGCAGCTTCGGTCAGTTGTTTAATTAAAGGGGTGAGTATGCCATTTTCTCCAGTCAGTGCTTGTCCTGACTGGAGTTGTTTTAAGGCTGTTTCAAAATCAAATGTAGTTGCCATAATGCATCATTCCTGTTTTTAACAGTTTAAGGAAATGACACAGTTTTTTGAACACTACC
>NZ_JAYFSK010000154.1:0-653 GCF_041464035.1 Acinetobacter sp. AL9
AATAATCAAAAGCTTAAGATTGATTGGCATCAGCAACTTATATCACGGTCTGAGAAAAATCAGGTGATTGAGTGTTATATGATTTTAGGCGATAAGAGGATCAAGGGTTATGTCCATGCGATAGCTAAAAACACAAAAGTTGCAGAGAATGAACGTCGAGAAATGATGACCTTTGCTAAGAAAAATGGGCGAAAAGTCAGAGCTCAAACACTTTACTTAACGAACTGGATGCTGGTATTTACAACGATTCCGCCGCAGGTTCTTAGTACGCTTCAAGTTCAAAATATTTATAAAGCCAGGTGGCAAATCGAACTATATATAAAACGATTAAAAAGCTTGCTTAACATAGATTTACTAAGGGCTAAAAAAGACGGTAAATTAGCTGAGGTTTATTTACTCGGAAAGCTACTTTACGCAGTTTTAGTAGAGAAAATCTATAAACAACATTATTTTAATCATGGTGTTAGTTTACTCGATAAAAACCGAAACTTAAGTCCTTGGCGGCTAATTCAAGACTTGAATGATCAGATTAAATACAGTTTGTTAGCAGAATATCCAAGCTTTGAAGCCAATCTAGCAAGCAGTATTAAAAGTATGTCGGAGCGGCCTAGGAAGAGGAAATTACAACGATTTACAGATGATATTTCAATGTT
>NZ_JAYFSK010000155.1:0-613 GCF_041464035.1 Acinetobacter sp. AL9
CTAGGACTTACGCATTGACGGATTCAAAAAAGTATTAAAATACTTTATAAAGTATCTGTGATCAGACGAATTAAACATGCTTCTACAGCAACTTGTACATTACCCATTTATATGGGCTTTCTCATGACAGAACCGAACTCTATTAGCTGCACACAACTTGCCGAGACTTATAACATCTCGCATGATAGTGTAAATCGCTTTCTAGAACGTGAAGACTACACACCTCACGACCTATATCAAGAAGCAATTCAACATATTGATAATAATAAACTTATAGTCAGTATTGATGATACTGTTTTAGATAAACCCTATAGTCAACATATGGACTTGGTTAGCTATTTTTGGTCAGGCAAACACCACCGATCCGTCAAGGGTATTAATCTCATTACCTTGTATGCGACAGATCAGAATGGTCAAAATATTCCAATTAATTTCCGAATTTATGACAAATCTGAAAGTAAAACCAAGAATGATTACTTTATGGATATGTTAAGTGAAGTACTCAGTTGGGGTGCAAAGATTCAATTTATTACAGGTGATAGTTGGTATTCATCGACTGGAAATCTAAAAACCATAAGAAAATATGGTATTCGATTTATGTTTGGTATCGACT
>NZ_JAYFSK010000156.1:0-612 GCF_041464035.1 Acinetobacter sp. AL9
CCTGTATTAGCTTTTGGTTCTTTTTACTTCGGCTTCCATATAATCGTGCTGAAAATACAGTGATAATTTCCAGGACATCTTGAGACAGTTCCTCCTCAAAACTCAAATTTTCACCCTGATTAATAATTACAATTTCAACATTCCGAGCTTCACATAAAGCAAAAACCAATTCAGCACCAAAACGTAATAATCGATCTTTGTGGGTTAAAACCAATCGACCAATTTCATTATTAATAATTCCATCCAAAAGAGCCTTAAGCCCTTTTTTGTGATAATTCATCCCTGAGCCTAAATCACTAATAATCTCAAATGTCCATCCCTGCTTGGCACAGTACATTTCCAAAACTTGTTTTTGTCGCTCAAGATCAGCCTTTTGATCGTGACTAGATACTCTTGCATAAGCAATAGTTTTTCGGCTGTTCTGAATTGATAGATCATGGATAAGTTCAGGTGTGATCTTGCTTAGATCGTAACGTCTGTGATTTTTTGGGGTTCTATCTGCGACTAAAGTGCCTTCCTCATCCCATCTTCTTAGGGTTTGGATGGAAACACCCAGTGTTTTAGCTGCAACGCCAATACTAACATATCTACTCATTTGTATATAATAATATA
>NZ_JAYFSK010000157.1:0-610 GCF_041464035.1 Acinetobacter sp. AL9
TGCAATGATACCGCGAGACCCACGCTCACCGGCTCCAGATTTATCAGCAATAAACCAGCCAGCCGGAAGGGCCGAGCGCAGAAGTGGTCCTGCAACTTTATCCGCCTCCATCCAGTCTATTAATTGTTGCCGGGAAGCTAGAGTAAGTAGTTCGCCAGTTAATAGTTTGCGCAACGTTGTTGCCATTGCTACAGGCATCGTGGTGTCACGCTCGTCGTTTGGTATGGCTTCATTCAGCTCCGGTTCCCAACGATCAAGGCGAGTTACATGATCCCCCATGTTGTGCAAAAAAGCGGTTAGCTCCTTCGGTCCTCCGATCGTTGTCAGAAGTAAGTTGGCCGCAGTGTTATCACTCATGGTTATGGCAGCACTGCATAATTCTCTTACTGTCATGCCATCCGTAAGATGCTTTTCTGTGACTGGTGAGTACTCAACCAAGTCATTCTGAGAATAGTGTATGCGGCGACCGAGTTGCTCTTGCCCGGCGTCAATACGGGATAATACCGCGCCACATAGCAGAACTTTAAAAGTGCTCATCATTGGAAAACGTTCTTCGGGGCGAAAACTCTCAAGGATCTTACCGCTGTTGAGATCCAGTTCGATGTAACCC
>NZ_JAYFSK010000158.1:0-575 GCF_041464035.1 Acinetobacter sp. AL9
CACAAGAAACAGAAAATTGAGTTAAATAATCTAGGTCGAAAAAAACTAGATAAGCGACAAGATACTCAAAAAGCAAAGCTCAAAACATTAATATTTACAGCAACTCACAAGTTGGTTGATAAAGCCAAAGTGATTGTTGCGGAAGATTTAACATCCCCAATTCAAAGTAAACGCAACTATGGCAAAAACACCAATAGACGCTTAAATACATGGGCTAAAGGTTTGTTAGCTAATGCCCTAACTTCTATATCTCACCGTAGAGGTTCTACGGTGCATCTAGTCAATTCTGCATATACTTCGCAAAGTGATTCTTTCTTGCATGGCCTTTTAATAGGTACACGTAAGGGAGATCGTTTTCACCGTTTCAATGGGGAAGTTGTGCAAGCTGATTGGAATGCTGCGAGAAACGTGCTTGCAAGATTAAACGACAATGAGATAAGTCGTTATACGCCTTACAAAACTGTAAAGCGTATATTGCAAGAACGGACTGACCGCTACAAGTCGGAACTGACCGACTCAGGCTCTAGTTACACGCTTGGCAACAAGACATTAACAGAGTGCGAATTAGTCCTTGA
>NZ_JAYFSK010000159.1:0-568 GCF_041464035.1 Acinetobacter sp. AL9
ATGAAGAAATACACCCAACTTTCTCAAGATGAAAGATACGAAATTTATGCTACTTTGAAAAGTAAAAGTTCAATCGCTACCCTTGCTCGGGAGTTAGGACGTTCACGATCAACCATCTACCGTGAATTAAAAAGAAATACTGGGCAACGTGGATATAGAGCTCAACAGGCAGCTAAATTTGCAAGTCAAAGACGGTACCGTCCTTCATCATCAATGACAGCATTTGCCTTCGCTTATATTGATTATTTGATTGGTTTGGACTGGTCACCAGAACAAATTTCAGGTGCTTTAACACAACGCGGTTGGCTGGATGTACCTTCACATGAGTGGATTTACCAGTACATTTATCAAGATAAATCAAAAGGCGGTAAACTTCATCTACACTTAAGGCATCAGAAGAAATATCGAAAACGCGGTTACAAAAACACGGATCGTAGGGGGCAAATCATTGATAAAACAAGTATTCACTGCCGAGACCAGGTCATTGATCAACGACAACGTTTAGGAGATTTCGAAGGTGACACGGTGATTGGTAAACATCATAAAGGTGCTTTATTGACTCTCGTTG
>NZ_JAYFSK010000160.1:0-560 GCF_041464035.1 Acinetobacter sp. AL9
TTGGTATTCATCGACTGGAAATCTAAAAACCATAAGAAAATATGGTATTCGATTTATGTTTGGTATCGACTGTAACCGTAAGGTTTCCCCAGAAAAAGGACAATGGTTTCAACTGCGTTTATTGCCAGATTTCCATCAGGGTCAAGTGGTTTGGCTCAAAGATTTTGGCTTTGTACAATTATTTAAGACTCAGTTAAAAGAACAGCAGAGGTTTTATATTGTACATCAAGATGAAGATGATTTATTGTCCTTTGAGGGTTTTCATGAATTACATTCAAGTCATTGGAAAATAGAGCAATATCACCGGGTTATTAAACAGGTTTGTCATATTGAAAAGTTTCAGGTAAGACGATCTAAACTGATTTTGAATCATATTTTTTCAGCCTTGATGGCCTACGTTGAGATACAAAAGAACCAGTTTGAGCGGATCTTTGAAAATGTATATCGTTGGCAGAAGAAATTATTTAGACCAATTATCAAAAGCTTCATTGATGACTTTATTCTCGATAAAAATCATCTGCTACCACAGAGAATCTTTAAATAATAGTGCGTAAGTCCTA
>NZ_JAYFSK010000161.1:0-549 GCF_041464035.1 Acinetobacter sp. AL9
GGTCAGGATGATCAGCACTAAAATTGCGTTTCACCAAGTCATCTGCTCGTTTTTGATCCTCTCGGCTACGGGTAGTTTGTTTATTCTTACCACGCCAAACACCTTGTATACCTAGTTTTTGCATCAATCGAGCAACTGTACAGCGAGCAATAACATAGCCTTCACGTTTCAATTTTTGCCAAACTTTACGCACACCATATCGACCTGAACTTTCCTTCCAAATTCGTTTAATTTGTTCAGCATGATGCAAGTCATGTAGATCTCGCTTTGCTCGATGTTCTGGGTTTTCAACGAAATCTAGTGTTCGATAATAGGTAGAAGCCGCGATCGGTAAAATCCTGCAAATCGCCTCAACACCATATAACGCCTTATTGTTATGGATGAAATCTACCATTATTTGTGTGGGCGGTCGAGCTCCGCCTGGGCGAAAAAAGCGGCTGCTTTACGTAGAATTTCGTTAGCACGTTGCAGTTCTTTATTTTCACGTTCGAGTTGTTTAATACGTTCTTGATCTGAAAGTTGCTGTACTTTAATTGGGTTTTGTTTATC
>NZ_JAYFSK010000162.1:0-549 GCF_041464035.1 Acinetobacter sp. AL9
ACGGCATACGAGTTGAGCGCTAGTCTCGTGGGCTCGGTGGCCATGTCTGCGCTGATCGGTCGTGTGCCGGTCGACGGGACGGTCAATGATCCTTACCCGTTCAAAATCCTCATCGGCCCGGACAACCTCACCGCCAACGGCATCGAGCTGCCGGACGTCGCCGGCGCGGTAGCCAGCGGGACCGCCTCGGGCGACTGGACACTCTCCTGCGTGCGTGGGCAGATCCGCAGCCTCACGTTCGTGTTCAACGACGGGACCGTGCGCACCTTCCCGGCGCCGGCCGAGGAGGTGAATGACAACCAGAGCAACAACAACCAGACCGCCAGCGCCGACCAGAAAACCATCCAGGGCGGTCTCGGCTGGATCAGCGACCCCTACGGCATCCCCTGCATCGCCGGTGATCGCCGATCCAATGCCAAGGAGTACCTGGGCAATCAGAGCCTACTCACGGCTGCCGGGGCCGGCATCGCCAAGCTCCTGGACGCCGACGAGAACAACACCAGTACCGTCTTCAGCGGCAACGGCACCAGCTTCGGGACGACCGGAACC
>NZ_JAYFSK010000163.1:0-539 GCF_041464035.1 Acinetobacter sp. AL9
GTTTATACCGATGGAGCTTATGACACCAAGCAATGCCGTCAGGTCATTGCAGATCGGCAAGCACATGCGGTGATTCCACCTAGAAAAAATGCGAAACCATGGAAAGATACAAAGAGTAGCTCGCTAGCGCGAAATGAATTACTTCGAACAGTTAAACGTTTAGGCAGGACACTATGGAAAAAATGGTCAGGCTATCATCGCCGCAGTTTGGTGGAAACCAAGATGCATTGCATCAAATTATTAGGCGATAAATTAATGGCAAGAAGCTTTCCTAGTCAGGTGAATGAGATTCATGCACGTGTAGCAGTCCTCAACAGATTTACGGAATTAGGTCGACCAGTTACCCAAGTTACGCCTTAAATTTGGCTCAATTAGGGGCGCTTTGCATTTCAAATCTTTGTGCAACAAAGCCAATCAAGCCTAATAAGCGGATTAAACGAGAACAGCCAGAACCCCTTGCAGTACCGACAGCTAAGAATGAATCATGGTCAATGGACTTTATGTATGATCAACTCAGTGATGGACGTAGTTATCGAGTT
>NZ_JAYFSK010000164.1:0-539 GCF_041464035.1 Acinetobacter sp. AL9
CCGACAACGGCCCAGAGTATATAAGTGAGCTGATGGAAAAGTGGTGTGATCAGCATGGTATTGAGCATGTATTTAGTCAACCAGGCAATCCACAGCAAAATGCATATGTTGAGCGATTTAATCGTACAGTACGTTATGAGTGTCTAAATCAGTATTTATTTCGAGATCTGAGCGAGGTGCAGGACTATACAACTGACTGGCAGTACTTTTATAATCATGAACGGCCTCATATGTCAGTAAATGGTTGTCCACCTATTTTTTAAACAATAACAAGGGCTTTAGATTTTCTACCCATTCATTCAATTAAAAATGGGGGTATTACCATTACCGTCGGAAAACGAGCTGATAGCATAGTTTATGACGAAGCAAAAAAAAGGATTAAAGATTGAAAAAGCGGAGGAGTCTCCTCCTAGAGGGCGTTCAAAATTCTGTGTCAGTAAATTTGACTAGATTTTAATTATATCATCTAATCGACCTTCAAAGTAAATGGATAATTGAGTAATCGTTTGTCCCCATTCCTGAATAGGCATTGTCCATTT
>NZ_JAYFSK010000165.1:0-518 GCF_041464035.1 Acinetobacter sp. AL9
CTCCCAGATGACTTCAACTAACTTAGAAGGAACTTTCCCATTGATTGCCAAAGGTAAAGTCAGAGATATTTACCAAGTTGACGACAACACTCTTTTATTCGTTGCTACTGATAGAATTTCCGCATACGATGTGATTATGTCTAATGGTATCCCAAATAAAGGTAAAATCTTAACCAAATTGTCTGAATTCTGGTTTGATTTCTTGCCAATTGAAAACCATTTAATCAAAGGAGACATTTTCCAAAAATATCCTCAACTAGAACCATATAGAAACCAATTGGAAGGCAGATCCTTACTTGTTAGAAAATTGAAATTGATCCCTCTTGAAGTTATTGTTAGAGGTTACATCACCGGTTCCGGCTGGAAAGAATACCAAAAATCTAAAACCGTCCACGGTATTCCTATTGGTGATGTGGTTGAATCACAACAAATCACTCCTATCTTCACCCCATCCACTAAAGCAGAACAAGGTGAACATGATGAAAATATCACCAAAGAACAAGCTGACAAGATTGTTG
>NZ_JAYFSK010000166.1:0-500 GCF_041464035.1 Acinetobacter sp. AL9
ATCCGCAGCTTCGGCACATAGTTTTAGCCCCGTTACATCTTCCGCGC
This sequence comes from Acinetobacter sp. AL9, assembly GCF_041464035.1. Taxonomy (NCBI): domain Bacteria; kingdom Pseudomonadati; phylum Pseudomonadota; class Gammaproteobacteria; order Moraxellales; family Moraxellaceae; genus Acinetobacter; species Acinetobacter sp. AL9. The sequence goes on from NZ_JAYFSK010000166.1 coordinate 48, forward strand.
AGGCCGACTCGACTAGTGAGCTATTACGCTTTCTTTAAAGGGTGGCTGCTTCTAAGCCAACCTCCTAGCTGTCTATGCCTTCCCACATCGTTTCCCACTTAACTATGATTTTGGGGCCTTAGCTGGCGGTCTGGATTGTTTTCCTCTTGACTACGGACGTTAGCACCCGCAGTCTGTCTCCCGGATAGTACTCATTGGTATTCGGAGTTTGCATCGGTTTGGTAAGTCGGGATGACCCCCTAGCCGAAACAGTGCTCTACCCCCAATGGTATTCGTCCGAGGCGCTACCTAAATAGCTTTCGGGGAGAACCAGCTATCACCGAGTTTGATTAGCCTTTCACCCCTATCCACAAGTCATCCCCTGGCTTTTCAACGACAGTGGGTTCGGTCCTCCAGTTAGTGTTACCCAACCTTCAACCTGCTCATGGATAGATCACCCGGTTTCGGGTCTAT
>NZ_JAYFSK010000167.1:0-496 GCF_041464035.1 Acinetobacter sp. AL9
GTTCTTACCGGTCATTTCAGCGACCGCTTTGACGTGGCCGGTGTTCTCAGCGATGAGGGCGATAACCACCGGCAAAGCTAGCAAGATGAAGGCCAAGTGGAAGGCCGGCAGGTGAAATCCGACGACATTGGTTGATGCGTAGTGGGATCCGTTGTGAACCTGGGGCAGGTATTGCCAGTTGTTTAGGTTCGTCGCCGGAGGTAGGCCGATCCACGCGGAGTTGTGTACCGCCGACCAGTCCACTCGCGGGGCGGTGCTGCCATCGGAGTGGTGCAGCGGGCCAAATACGAGATCTTCGGTCCACGACAGCAGATAGCCGATAACCAGAGCCAGGAAGATAGCGATCCGGGACACGAAGCCACGCGGTCCTACCGACAACGCAATGACGAGCAACATGACGATGAGCGCCGTCCACTGATCGGTAGGCCAGTACGTTTTGGCGACGACCGGGGCGAGGTTGAACCCGATGAGCATAACGACCGCGCCGGTCACCGTC
>NZ_JAYFSK010000168.1:0-495 GCF_041464035.1 Acinetobacter sp. AL9
GAGTCATGAAGCCCACGAAGATCACGATGGCGACGATCCAGGAACACACGCGCAGCACAGCGCGAGCGGTACCAGAGACGTTGACGCCGAGGGTCGCAAAGGCACTCCAGAAACCGTGGGAGACGTGCATGCACACCGCGATCATGGCGATGAGGTAAATGAGCACGAACCACCAGTGGCTGAAGGCCGGAAGTACCATCCCTGCGCGTCCAGCTGCATCGGTGGGCGGGTTATTGAGCAAGTCAGGGCTAATGGTGAACTGCAGCAGGTGGAGGATGAGGAATAGGAAGATGATCCAGCCACCCCAGAACATCGTGCGGGCAGCATAGGAATTCTCCGGCGAGAGGTTCTTCTTAACCGAGTAACGGCCAGCGCCACCGGTTCCAATGTTGCGCTGCTTGTTAACGCGAATCGCCGACCAAATGTGCAGCACGATCGCCAGCAACATGAAGATCCGGAAAATCCACAAGAAGGATTCACCCGGCAGGATCGGGT
>NZ_JAYFSK010000169.1:0-492 GCF_041464035.1 Acinetobacter sp. AL9
TACACAGTGCACTGGGTTATGTATCGCCTTTTGAGTTTGAAGCAATGTACTATGATAAGATTAACCCGTTAGGTCAGGTGGCCTAACTTAAATAAAAAAGTCTCCGACAAACCCGGTACGGTTCAGTGCCATTTCCACTTCCCTACCTCATCCTTAAAGCGGACTTGCCAAGTTTTTTTTCCTTTTGGTGATACACGAAAATAAAGCCCAGCATCACATGAAATACGATACTCCTTATCCTCAGGTTCAAGATTAAGAAGATGGGTATCTTTGATTTGTTTGATGTTATCTAAAGCCGCTCTTTTCATAACAAAATCTCTTGTATCCGAGTAATTCAGAAAGAGTATCGGATACAAGATTGGATACGGTAATACCCCCATTTTTAATTGAATTAATGGGTAGAAAATCTAAAGCCTTGTTATTGTTTAAAAATAGGTGGACAACCATTTACTGACATATGAGGTCGTTCATGATTATAAAAGTACTGCCAGT
>NZ_JAYFSK010000170.1:0-479 GCF_041464035.1 Acinetobacter sp. AL9
GCACGATTGTTAATAGTTGAGAAATTGAATGGAATATCGATTGATTCAACGAAAAAGCGGCCAGGTAATTGTTGTTCAAATTCTGCATATAATTCGTGCATTTTTGGATCTGTACTTCCATTATCAGCCATAATAATCTCGTAATTTTGGTAGGTTGTTTTTTCAATAATCTATGAAACACAACGTTGTACGTCTTTATAGCCATTTTTAGTTGGAATAATAATTGAGACTAACTTTTCAGATTCAATGTCATAATAAACATCGTATAAGCCATTCGCCGCCCCATGCGTTGCATGACCATTAATTCCTCGACGAACGAGCGCATCTTGCACGGCTCTTAGCCCCGCTTCAAAAGCATAACCTTTGGAGCCCTGATCCACTGCTGTTGAGGTTGGCAGCATCCGCCAATAGTAAAGAACTTTTGGAATATGTTTGATGCGTTCTTTTGTCGTTTTTTCAGTAAATCTTAAGACTAAATC
>NZ_JAYFSK010000171.1:0-476 GCF_041464035.1 Acinetobacter sp. AL9
AATTAATATCCTGCGATATGCGGATAAAGATTTAATCACTGCATAAGTGGTGATTAAGGCGGTGAGTTACACCGTGACAGCCTATGGAATTGAGGTAATCCCTAAAGCAAATGTTTTAGGTTCTTGACGGTGAAGTAGGAATTAAACATCAAACCCACATTGAGTAGGTTTGAGTAGGTTTTAAATAACGGTCATCATTAAGCTTTAGCATAATAAAAGCATGCATATGCCTTACATATATAACTGCTATTCGGGAGTGATTTATAGCAAATAATTATTTTGACAGATATAGTCAAACATATACAATTTAGGTATTAAATTTAAAAAAAACTTGCAATGAAATACTTGGCTGAAAGCTTAAAGAAAGTAGAGCAAGACCTTGCTTATTTTGTATCCCCTGAAAATAAAGATGGGTTTATTAAGGAATTTGCATCATGGGTCTATGGTGAGTGGTCAAAGAATGATTTCTATGAAAC
>NZ_JAYFSK010000172.1:0-474 GCF_041464035.1 Acinetobacter sp. AL9
GGGCTGCGCAGTTCCAGACGGCAGAATTCCCCCTTGGCCGAAGGCAGGCGCACCAGCTGGCTGCGGTTCTGGCGGCTCCAGCTCACATACTGGGGGGCTTCGCAGCTGCCAAAGCGCTGGTAGCTGTTGGGCACCGGGTTGCAGAAGGCCGTCAGCTCCCGGGCATGGGCCAGCAGCCCGGCAATAAAGTGCCCGGCCTCGCTGTCAGGTTCGGGGTCACCCTCAAACAGGTTGCGCCCGTCTCTTGTCAGCGAGATGTTCACATGCATGCCGCTGCCCGCCTGGTCGGCCAGGGGCTTGGGCATGAAGGAGGCAAACAGCCCGTTGCTGCCCGCGATGGCCTTGACCGTGCTCTTGAGAGTATTGACATTGTCCGCCGCCCGCAAGGCGTCGGAATAGCGGAAATCGATCTCGTTCTGGCCGTGGCCGCTCTCGTGGTGGCTGTGCTGGGGGCGCAGGCCCATATCCTCCAGG
>NZ_JAYFSK010000173.1:0-473 GCF_041464035.1 Acinetobacter sp. AL9
GGCGGATTCAAGCGGCAAGTGCAACAGTATAAAAACCAGCCATAACTTCACTCGGTGTATACCAACCTAGTGTTTTTCTAGGACGATGGTTGAGTGCAAATTCTATCTGCTCTATTTGTTCGTTTGACACGTCATCAAACGATGATGATTTTGGCAGATATTGCCGGATTAAACCATTCGTATTTTCATTTCTAGCTCGCTGAATAGACTTGTAAGGATCAGCAAAATACGTCTCTATGCCAGCATCAGTAATTCTTTTGTGTTCGGAAAATTCTTTGCCATTATCAAATGTCACACTATAAGCATGGCTCATTTGTAAACGATCTAATGCACAAGTAATCGTTTGAGAGGATTCTCTCGTTGACCCTAAATGAACAATATGTACATACAGGCTCTTTCGATCAACGAGAGTCAATAAAGCACCTTTATGATGTTTACCAATCACCGTGTCACCTTCGAAATCTCCTAAACGT
>NZ_JAYFSK010000174.1:0-472 GCF_041464035.1 Acinetobacter sp. AL9
TGGCTTTATCAACCAACTTGTGAGTTGCTGTAAATATTAATGTTTTGAGCTTTGCTTTTTGAGTATCTTGTCGCTTATCTAGTTTTTTTCGACCTAGATTATTTAACTCAATTTTCTGTTTCTTGTGCGGTTTGGCTTTAGAAATCGCTCTGAGCTTATTTCTACGTTTGTACTTTTGATTTAGGTAGTCTGATTCACTTGAGATCAATTTACCTAAACCATTGCCATATACTTCACCATCAGAATCCACAAAGGCTTCTGAATAACCTTTATCAACACCTACGGTTTCCTGACCACAATCCTGTGTTTCAACTGCATCATAAGTTGAGTGAACTTCAACATTACCGTTTTTTAGAATGATTCTAAGTGTGCCTTGTGGCGCAAAATCAACAGTGGTGTTTAGTGGAATTTTAATGGTTTGTCGAGGGACTAGACTCGGCACTTTAAGCCAACATTGACCATTTAACTCAAA
>NZ_JAYFSK010000175.1:0-467 GCF_041464035.1 Acinetobacter sp. AL9
AAATGGACAATGCCTATTCAGGAATGGGGACAAACGATTACTCAATTATCCATTTACTTTGAAGGTCGATTAGATGATATAATTAAAATCTAGTCAAATTTACTGACACAGAATTTTGAACGCCCTCAAGTATTTTTAAAACTGTATTTACACAGAATTATTTAATTCTTTTAACCTTTTTTCAGCAAATAATTTCGCAGCATTCGCCGCATAACCATAACGCTTTCGACTCACTATCTGCCCACCTTCTTTTTTAGTACCAAATGGAAAGGTTGTCGTTTTAGTCATTTCAAGAAAACGCATATATCCTTTTTTTGCTTCGTTTAAATTTTTAATTTTTCCGTAAGCGTCCGCTGAACACACCTTCTGAATTCATCCTATAAGCCTTAATTTAGTCCCCACTTAGAAACAAGTGGGGACTTAAATTTATGACTACAAATCATCAGACATCCATCGCATCTCTTGCG
>NZ_JAYFSK010000176.1:0-465 GCF_041464035.1 Acinetobacter sp. AL9
CCATTTCACTAAAAACTGGTCGAGGTACACCAACCAAGCGCTTGAATTCAGAATCTGAAAAACGGTTTAATTTCTGATATTTCATGAAATCTATATTGAGGTAGTTTTTACTTTCGCAAGAGGTCTATTTATTTAGTTTTTTAGCGATTTTATTTTTCCTGAGTTATATGTTTTTGCTCAGTTCGCGCTATTTGCATCGTTGGGTATATAGCGCGGCAATGCTGTTATTGAGCTTTAATATTGGGGTGACGCTGTGGGCAGAACCCACTATTTTTCAGCAGTTGGCATTTTATAGTTCTTTTTTCTTTGTTTTGATTTTGGCAAATTTTGCCTATGGATTTTATCCACTGGAGCGAAAAACCTCGTGGTTCAGCACGAGGATATAAGCGACTGGAGTAAACCATATGAACGACACGAAATGTCGTTTTAAATACTTGTACTATAGTCACTATTAAGAAAAATACT
>NZ_JAYFSK010000177.1:0-462 GCF_041464035.1 Acinetobacter sp. AL9
AATATTCAATCACCTCTGTTTTGTATAAGCCATTCACCGTTTCAGCCAAAGCATTATCGTATGAATCACCAGTCGTACCGACTGATGCTCGTAAATTTGCAGCTTCTAAACGATTGGTATAGCGAATAGAAAGATATTGAACACCTCTATCGGAATGATGAATCACATTCTTTGGCATGCCTCGATCGTGCAATGCTTGCTCAAGTGCATCGAGCACCATATCTGTATTCATCCGTGTAGATACTTTCCATCCAACAATTGCTCGTGAGAACACATCAATAATAAAGGCGGTATAGACCCAGCCTGAATGAGTTTGAATATACGTAAAGTCACTCACCTGAGATACCGTCTTGGTAGTCAATCAGGTTTTGAGATTATTCGACCAATAAATAATCTCTTTGATAGGCAGTCTGATGTTTTAAAACGCCATAACACAGATGTATAAGCTTGCGCATTGCAGCA
>NZ_JAYFSK010000178.1:0-460 GCF_041464035.1 Acinetobacter sp. AL9
GCCATAAAGGCTTCTTGAGGAACTTCCACGGACCCAATTTGTTTCATCCGTTTCTTCCCTTCTTTTTGTTTCTCTAACAATTTACGTTTACGAGAAACATCGCCACCATAGCATTTAGCCAGTACGTTTTTGCGTAAGGCTTTAATATCTGAACGAGCCACAATTTTTTGACCAATCGCCGCTTGAACTGGGACTTCAAACTGTTGACGTGGAATTAGTTTTTTCAATTTCTCAACAATCGCTTTCCCACGCTCAAATGCGAAATCTCGGTGAACAATAAAGCTTAACGCATCCACTTTTTCAGCATTTAATAGAATATCCATTTTCACTAGGCGGCTGGTACGATAGCCAGCCATTTCGTAATCTAAGGATGCATAGCCTTTTGTACTTGATTTCAATTTATCGAAAAAGTCAAACACGATTTCAGATAACGGAATTTCATAAACTACGTTTACACGAT
>NZ_JAYFSK010000179.1:0-460 GCF_041464035.1 Acinetobacter sp. AL9
TACCGTGACAGTGCCACAGCCCAAGAACGACGAAGAACCAGTGCCAGTAAGCACCCGTCGTTCGCGGGTCGTGGCCCAAATGTGGTGAGATGATAGACGATGTCGAGTAATCCATGGCCTCCTGAGGCACTACCCCTGCAACCGTCTGACCCGCCGCGGGTCGACGAGTTTTGGCTCGACGCCCGTCTCCTAACGATGCCATCAGGCACAGTGTTTTCCGCCCATGATGACGACGGTCAGGGTGTCCTCGTTATTGTGTTATCTCATGGCGCTGCCAGTGATCCCGCCTCATGGGACCGGCTTGCAGGGGAGGTCAACCATCTCCATTCCGACACTGTTATTGCCCGCGGTGGCGCCGGACAGAGCACAGGTCGCCTCAGTGGGCTGTACCGCCCCGGCACTGGTCCCGAAAACGGTGGTCCGTCGTTGGCCCCGTGGGTCGCCCTGGTCAATGATGGCT
>NZ_JAYFSK010000180.1:0-455 GCF_041464035.1 Acinetobacter sp. AL9
GGGTGAATTCCAGCAGTTGTTCATGGGTCAGTTGGCTTAAATCTGGCAGCGTATTCATGACCGCAGTATGCCTGAGGTCATGAGAAGAATGAAATAGAACGTTTGGAGGATAGCAGAATAGCCGAGCTTGGTTTAGAGCATCGTGACCACCTGCTGTCGTCCAATGCGCTGCCAAGGCAAACCCTGGATTAATGCCTGTAACTGTTCCGGGTTGAGAGCTACGCTTTCACCCTGGTGAACTTTAGCCCAGTGGAATTTTCCCTGTTCCAGCCGCCGGGCACACAGCCAGATGCCCAGTCCATCATGTACCAGCACTTTCATGCGATGGCCACGTTTATTACAGAACAGGTAAGCACAATGCGGTTTAATGTAGCCAAAGGCTCTCACCACCTGAGCCATGACAGTATCCATCCCTGCTCGCATATCCAGAGGTTGGGTAGAAAGCCAGATTTCAT
>NZ_JAYFSK010000181.1:0-444 GCF_041464035.1 Acinetobacter sp. AL9
GTCGAATCCAATCGTATCCAGTTTGTTCATCAGGTTCGTGTAGCATCCGTGCAGATCGCCAACTACCCAAATATTTCGGTATTTGCTGCCATCAATTTTTTCGTAATAGCGCATCTCTTTCACTCCATCCGCGATGAACCATGAGAACGTCGTTGACGATGGCGTGCATTTTCCCGTCTTTATCATCAACGTATTTTCTGACCGTACCGCGACTACATTTCAGTCTGCGTGCTACTTCTGTCTGATTTCCGTATGTTTCAACGAGCATGTCTGGAATGGTTTTTACTGAGAACGTCATGCGGCCTCACTTCTGCTATTTCGCAGGTCTTTGAGTTTCTGTTGGTACTCTGCCTTGATCGCCTTGCACTCTTCGATAGTCCAGCGATGGCGGTTATGGTTTGATTCGATTTCGTCTACTGCTTCCTGCCCGATGCGGCTAATCAG
>NZ_JAYFSK010000182.1:0-426 GCF_041464035.1 Acinetobacter sp. AL9
CTTTAGCCGCTCATCAGCATACATGCGTTTTAAACGGGCATTTTCAGCCTCAAGTTCTTTAAGCCGCGTCATCATTGAAAGATCCATGCCGCCATATTTGGACTTCCACTTGTAGAATGTAGCAGAGTTCATACCATGTTCGCGGCACAAGTTCGGTATGGGTGTTCCTGCTTCAGCTTGCTTCAAGATACTCATGATCAAGCTGTCTAAATACTTAGATGTTTTCATAGAAAATCTCCTTAAATCAAGGTTATTCGATTTTCTACTTTTAAACTCAATTATTTTTAGGGGGGATTACCCTTCAAGCAAACGAGTACTTGGTTTTTCTTTAGTTGTTGCATGAATGCGTTGATTTGCTGTTTCACTAAGCCATCGACCAATATAGGCATTTGCCATATCAACATCTAAGCTAAGGTCAACCACCTT
>NZ_JAYFSK010000183.1:0-421 GCF_041464035.1 Acinetobacter sp. AL9
TTGACATTTCATAAATGGCTTGCGCTGTAGGCTAAAACTGAGCAGATCAGGCATGAAACGCAAGGAATAGCGAGATTATTGCTAAGTTTCATAACGCAATCTGAGAAAGTTTTAGCCACAGCCTTTCAGGGCGAGCATATTTTTTGCTGCTATTGCGTTATGTGCCAGTCATTTAAAATGACTAAATTTCCTGTCCCATGCCTTATAGCAGCTAAAAAATATGCGTTGCCGCAAACATAGACGAATTGTCAACAAACCCTAATATTTGCTTTAAACATTTTGCAGAATATACATTATAGGACTTACGCACTATTATTTATAGATTCTCTGTGGTAGCAGATGATTTTTATCGAGAATAAAGTCATCAATGAAGTTTTTGATAACTGGTCTAAATAATTTCTTCTGCCAACGATATACATTT
>NZ_JAYFSK010000184.1:0-406 GCF_041464035.1 Acinetobacter sp. AL9
GCATCAATTTAAACTATGGGATAGTTACGGATTAAGTCAATACAATATCAAAACAGGCACATTCGTAGAAGATAGTCGTGGACGTTGGTATGTTTGTCTTGTAGTTGATGCAGTCAAAATAGAAAAAAACAACGCTAAAACCTCAATTGGCATAGATTTAGGTTTAAAAGATTTAGCGACTTGTTCAGATGGCGTAAAACTTAAAGCACCTCAAATCTATCGGCAATATGAACAAAAACTTGGTATTGCTCAACGTGCAAAAAATAAGAAACGTGTCAAAGCCATCCATGCCAAGATTAAAAATGTAAGACAAAACATGCTGCATCAATTCAGCCGAAAACTGGTGAATGAACATGCAGCCATCTTCGTTGGCAATGTGAATGCCAAAGCATTAGCACAAACCAGA
>NZ_JAYFSK010000185.1:0-381 GCF_041464035.1 Acinetobacter sp. AL9
GAACTGGATTGTACTGTGTAGTGGCATAGGCCCAGACATAACCTTTCTTCGGTTTTTTATCATTCTCACCCATCCGCATGATGGTGACCGGCGTTTCATCGGCATGGATCACCCGCTGTTGCAGCACCACCTGTTTTAAGGCATTGGCCAGAGGTTCCAGTTCTACACCGCAGCGACCAATCCAGTCAGATAACGTGGATCTGGACAGATCAATGCCAGCCCGCTGATAGATCAGGCGCTGACGGTACAGCGGCAAATGATCGGCATACTTCGATACCAGCACATGGCTGAGCAGTTCAGGACTGGCAATACCTTTATCAATCACATAGGCGGGCATCGCTTGCTGAGTCAGGGTGTCGCACTGATCACAGACCCATTTGC
>NZ_JAYFSK010000186.1:0-375 GCF_041464035.1 Acinetobacter sp. AL9
TCAGGAAAAAGACCGATGGTACAGCAGAACAGCGCCGCGAATACCGACAACAGCATAGTCAACCGGTGATGCAACAACTGTATGAATGGCTCAACCAACATCAACTGACTGTGCCATCGAGTTCTCCCACCGCCAAGGCGATCAATTACACTCTGAAGCGTTGGCCAGCTTTAAGCCGCTATCTGGATGATGGCAATCTACCGATTTGCAATAACTGGATAGAAAATCAAATGCGTCCCTGGGCGTTGGGGCGCAAGAACTGGCTGTTTGCTGGCTCGCTGCGCAGCGGCCAGCGAGCGGCGAATATCATGACTTTAATCCAGTCAGCAAAGCTGAATGGCTTGGATCCGTATGCCTATTTAAGTGATGTGCTGA
>NZ_JAYFSK010000187.1:0-373 GCF_041464035.1 Acinetobacter sp. AL9
TCCAGTTCTAGATCAACCGCGGCAATATCTTCTTCAACCGCTTCATCCCACAGATGGATTTGTTTTGCAGTGAGATGTTCGTTTTTACTGCCGAATTTGTGCTGTTTAAATAGTGCGAGTTCATGCTCGTATTTTTGATTGAGAATAGAAAGATGTTGAACTTTGGCATCCAATTGTTGGTTTGATTTTTCTAATTCTTGATTTGATTCTGCCAGAGACTGATGCTGCATCGCCAACTGTCTGGTGAATTCCAGCAGTTGTTCATGGGTCAGTTGGCTTAAGTCAGGCAGCGTATTCATGACCGCAGTATGCCTGAGGTCATGACGCAGAGGAAATAGAACGTTTGGAGAATAGCAGAATAGCCGAGCTTGGT
>NZ_JAYFSK010000188.1:0-367 GCF_041464035.1 Acinetobacter sp. AL9
CGTGAAGACTACACACCTCACGACCTATATCAAGAATCAATTCAACATATTGATAATAATAAACTTATAGTCAGTATTGATGATACTGTTTTAGATAAACCATATAGTCAACATATGGACTTAGTTAGCTATTTTTGGTCAGGCAAACACCACCGATCCGTCAAGGGTATTAATCTCATTACCTTGTATGCGACAGATCAAAATGGTCAAAATATTCCAATTAATTTCCGAATTTATGACAAATCTGAAAGTAAAACCAAGAATGATTACTTTATGGATATGTTAAGTGAAGTACTCAGTTGGGGTGCAAAGATTCAATTTATTACAGGTGATAGTTGGTATTCATCGACTGGAAATCTAAAAACCA
>NZ_JAYFSK010000189.1:0-365 GCF_041464035.1 Acinetobacter sp. AL9
ATGAAATCTGGCTCTCCACCCAACCTCTGGATATGCGAGCAGGGATGGATACGGTCATGGCGCAGATTATGAAAGCCTTTGGCTCAATCAAACCGCATTGCGCCTACCTGTTCTGTAATAAACGTGGCCATCGTATGAAAGTGCTGGTACATGATGGACTGGGCATCTGGCTGTGTGCCAGGCGGCTGGAACAGGGAAAATTCCACTGGGCTCAAGTTCACCAAGGTGAAACCGTGGCCCTCAACCCGGAACAGTTACAGGCACTGATCCAGGGTTTGCCCTGGCAGCGCATTGGACGACAGCAAGTGGTAACAATGCTCTAAACCAAGCTCGGCTATTCTGCTATTCTCCAAACGTTCTATTTC
>NZ_JAYFSK010000190.1:0-364 GCF_041464035.1 Acinetobacter sp. AL9
TTTTGCCAATCTGTTAATGAATTAATGCGTCTTCGTCAGACCGCACTAAATACTGTGATATTTAAATCACAGAACTTAATAAGCTTATACTTACTAAATTCTGTAATCTTTAGCTTATACCCATACTAAATAAGTACGTGGTGGAGACTAGGAGAGTCGAACTCCTGACCTCCTGCGTGCAAAGCAGGCGCTCTACCAACTAAGCTAAGTCCCCAGCTTATCATCTGTGATTCGATATATCTTCAATTCCTGTAACTTGATTTATTCAATCTAGGTCAAAGTCATGGTGGGTCTGACAAGACTTGAACTTGTGACCCCACGCTTATCAAGCGTGTGCTCTAACCAACTGAGCTACAGACCCTCA
>NZ_JAYFSK010000191.1:0-361 GCF_041464035.1 Acinetobacter sp. AL9
GCAAATGGGTCTGTGATCAGTGTGACACCCTGACTCAGCAAGCGATGCCTGCCTATGTGATTGATAAAGGCATTGCTTCACCTGAACTGCTCAGCCATGTGCTGGTATCGAAGTATGCCGATCATTTGCCGCTGTACCGTCAACGTCTGATCTATCAGCGGGCGGGAATCGAACTTTCTAGATCAACGTTATCTGACTGGATAGGTCGCTGCGGTGTAGAACTGGAGCCTCTGGCCAATGCCTTAAAAGAGGTGGTACTACAACAGCAGGTGCTGCATGCAGATGAAACACCGGTCACCATCATGCGGATGGGTGAGAATGATAAAAAACCGAAGAAAGGTTATGTCTGGGCCTATGCCAC
>NZ_JAYFSK010000192.1:0-355 GCF_041464035.1 Acinetobacter sp. AL9
AAGTATTTGGATTGTCACTGCTTGCTCCAAAGTTAACATGTTGAGCAGTCCAAAAAGACCACTATATTAACCAAGGGGGTCAATTTTCAAATGCTGTTGGGGGGTCATTTTTACATTGCCGCTAACATTTCAGGATAGTCGTTCAGGCCAGCATGCTGCAGAGTTCTTGAAAGGCTGGCAGGGTTATCTAGTCTGTGATGATTACAGTGGTTATAAAGCACGCTTTAGATCAGGCCAGGTCATTGAGGTGGGCTGCATGGCCCATGCACGTCGTAAATTCCATGAACTGCATGTAACTGGGAAAAGTCAGGTCGCTGAACAGGCATTAGTGCTGATTCAGAAACTGTATGCGATA
>NZ_JAYFSK010000193.1:0-351 GCF_041464035.1 Acinetobacter sp. AL9
TGGCGCAGATTATGAAAGCCTTTGGCTCAATCAAACCGCATTGCGCCTACCTGTTCTGTAATAAACGTGGTCATCGTATGAAAGTGTTGGTACATGATGGACTGGGCATCTGGCTGTGTGCCCGGCGGCTGGAACAGGGTAAATTTCACTGGGCTCAAGTTCACCAAGGTGAAACCGTGGCCCTCAGCCCGGAACAGTTACAGGCATTAATCCAAGGTTTGCCTTGGCAGAGAATTGGATTGCAGCAAGTGGTGAATATGCTCTAAACCAAGCTCGACCATTCTGCCATCCTCCAAACGTTCTATTTCATTCTCTTCATGACCTCAGGCATACTGCGGTCATGAATACGCT
>NZ_JAYFSK010000194.1:0-350 GCF_041464035.1 Acinetobacter sp. AL9
TTCAAACCTGAAATAGCACCATATTTAGCCCACACCTCGCTACGAATACGACCAAGTAAAACAGCTTGTTTCTCAAGCTGTTTGTACTTTTGCACATTCAAGTTTTTACAATGGTGGATGCGTGTTAATTTCACAAAGTCATGCCTAGGTTAAGGGATTGGATAATCAATAGATATGGATGCTAATATACCAAGACACTCACCTAAAATACAAAAGATAATCATTAGGACTTACGCATTGACGGATTCAAAAAAGTATTAAAATACTTTATAAAGTATCTGTGATCAGACGAATTAAACATGCTTCTACAGCAACTTGTACATTACCCATTTATATGGGCTTTCTCATGA
>NZ_JAYFSK010000195.1:0-347 GCF_041464035.1 Acinetobacter sp. AL9
TTTTGTTTATCTAAATATTTTTGATACCAAACACGTAGAGTTTCAGGAGTACAACCTATCTTGGGAGCAATAGCGGTGATCGCAGCCCAATTCGATGGATAATCTTTCTCGGATTCAATCAATAATTCAACCGCTCTTTCTCTGATTTCAGGGGTATATTTTGGTTTTGTCATTGGAACATTCTCTCAAGAAAGTTGGTCTCCGACAAACCCAGTACGGTTCAGTTTGAAAGCAAACTCTTTAAAGACTTGCCTTGTTATAAAAACCTGATTACCCTCATCAATCAGCACCAACTTGCTATTCATGCTTTGCTTTATGCGTTGAGCCAAAAAGATGAAAGTTCATAT
>NZ_JAYFSK010000196.1:0-345 GCF_041464035.1 Acinetobacter sp. AL9
CCATAAATGCCTTCTGATCTTTACTGGCAACATAGCGTAAAGAATTACGAATTTGATGAACGATACACAGTTGTATTTCTGTTTGAGGGTAAATCGCTGCTATGGCTTCGGGGAAACCTTTTAGTCCATCTACACAGGCAATCAGAATATCCTGAACACCACGATTTTGTAGGTCTGTCAGTACACTAAGCCAATGGTTCGCCCCTTCGCTTTCCGACAAATGCAAGCCGAGTAGTTCCTTCTTACCTTCAACATTTAAAGCTAAAATGGTATAGATCGCTTTGCTCACATAAACACCTTTATCCTTCACTTTGTAATGTATGGCATCTAACCAAACAAAGGGAT
>NZ_JAYFSK010000197.1:0-345 GCF_041464035.1 Acinetobacter sp. AL9
ATTCATATAGTTGTTGCATCACTGGTTGACTATGCTGTTGTCGGTATTCGCGGCGGTCTTCCGCTGTACCATCGGTCTTTTTCCTGAGTTCTGCTTCTATCGCATACAGTTTCTGAATCAGCACTAAGGCCTGTTCAGCAACCTGACTTTTCCCAGTTACATGCAGTTCATGGAATTTACGACGTGCATGGGCCATGCACCCCACCTCAATCACCTGGCCTGATTTAAAACGTGCTTTATAACCACTGTAATCATCACAGACTAGATAGCCCTGCCAGCCTTTCAAGAACTCTTCAGCATGCTGGCCTGAACGACTATCCTGAAAGTCATAGATCACCGCCTGAA
>NZ_JAYFSK010000198.1:0-330 GCF_041464035.1 Acinetobacter sp. AL9
TTGATTATTTGATTGGTTTGGACTGGTCACCAGAACAAATTTCAGGTGCTTTAACACAACGCGGTTGGCTGGATGTACCTTCACATGAGTGGATTTACCAGTACATTTATCAAGATAAATCAAAAGGTGGTAAACTTCATCTACACTTAAGGCATCAGAAGAAATATCGAAAACGCGGTTACAAAAACACGGATCGTAGGGGTCAAATCATTGATAAAACAAGTATTCACTGCCGAGACCAGGTCATTGATCAACGACAACGTTTAGGAGATTTCGAAGGTGACACGGTGATTGGTAAACATCATAAAGGTGCTTTATTGACTCTCGTTG
>NZ_JAYFSK010000199.1:0-328 GCF_041464035.1 Acinetobacter sp. AL9
CCATCGTCGCTGCAAACAAAGCTGCTGCCATCGAAGCGAACCGTGTTGCTCTTGTGGCTAAAGCGAAAGCTGCTGGGCTTACTGATGCTCAAGCCGCTGCATATGCAGATGCCAATAAAGAAGCAACTTCTCAAAATGCTCAAACAGCTCTAGACACCATCGTCGCTGCAAACAAAGCTGCTGCCATCGAAGCGAACCGTGTTGCTCTTGTGGCTAAAGCGAAAGCTGCTGGGCTTACTGATGCTCAAGCCGCTGCATATGCAGATGCCAATAAAGAAGCAACTTCTCAAAATGCTCAAACAGCTCTAGACACCATCGTCGCTGCAAA
>NZ_JAYFSK010000200.1:0-326 GCF_041464035.1 Acinetobacter sp. AL9
TAGCAACAGGAGGTGTTGCTGAATATATATCCATGTTCATGGATTAAGTCCCCACTTGTTTTTAGGTGGGAACTAAATTAAGGCTTATAGGATCGCTTGGTAAGGCTGTGTTAGCCGGATGCTTACGTTTTATTTTGCCTTCACTTTTATGTTTCCTTTCTTTTTATAATTTTATTTTTCTAACTTTATTTTCTTTTCCACATAAAAAAACACCCTCAACGCTAGTTGAGGGTGTTTAGAATAATGAGCTGGCGATGACTTACTCTCACATGGGTAACCCCACACTACCATCAGCGCGAAGAGGTTTCACTTCTGAGTTCGGGAAG
>NZ_JAYFSK010000201.1:0-320 GCF_041464035.1 Acinetobacter sp. AL9
ACTCATTTAATTCAAGATTGACAGTAATACTTCGGTGTTACGGTTTAATTACGAATTGAAATGAGAACTAGCAAATTAACTGAATCAAGCGTTTTGGTATATGAATTTAGATTGAAGCTGTACAGTGTTTAAGTGCACAAAGCAACAAACTGTGGGCGCAAGCCTGTTGTTACACTCACTTGTAAGTGTTAATGACTGTTTGGGGTTGTATAGTCAAGTAATTAAGTGCATGTGGTGGATGCCTTGGCAGTCAGAGGCGATGAAAGACGTGATAGCCTGCGAAAAGCTCCGGGGAGGCGGCAAATATCCTTTGATCCGGA
>NZ_JAYFSK010000202.1:0-320 GCF_041464035.1 Acinetobacter sp. AL9
ACAATGACTTGGTTAAGAATGATTGAGTTGGGTTTTAGAAAGAAAGTTTAAAATAATTTGAATTACCAGTTGACACTTTAGAAATAAAGCGTAATATAGCCGACCTAGCTTGATGCTGACGAAGCATCGAGAAGATCATTAAGAGATTATGAAGAACAACTTGTGTGGATTTTTACTGATTGATTGATCGAAAATATTTCATTGATTGATTGGTTTAAATTACTCGAAGTTTATTTGAGCGAAATTTAAGTCAGAAAATTGATGAGCCAGATTTGGAAGTTTAGATTAAAACTTCAAAATGATTTTAACTGAAGAGTTTG
>NZ_JAYFSK010000203.1:0-315 GCF_041464035.1 Acinetobacter sp. AL9
GCAAATGGGTCTGTGATCAGTGTGACACCCTGACTCAGCAAGCGATGCCTGCCTATGTGATTGATAAAGGCATTGCTTCACCTGAACTGCTCAGCCATGTGCTGGTATCGAAGTATGCCGATCATTTACCGCTGTACCGTCAACGTCTGATCTATCAGCGGGCGGGAATCGAGCTTTCTAGATCAACGTTATCTGACTGGATAGGTCGCTGCGGTGTAGAACTGGAACCTCTGGCCAATGCCTTAAAAGAGGTGGTGCTGCAACAGCGGGTGCTGCATGCAGATGAAACACCGGTCACCATCATGCGGATGGGTG
>NZ_JAYFSK010000204.1:0-310 GCF_041464035.1 Acinetobacter sp. AL9
CATGGGTAACCCCACACTACCATCAGCGCGAAGAGGTTTCACTTCTGAGTTCGGGAAGGGATCAGGTGGTTCACTCTTGCTATGGTCGCCAGCACAACTGTTATGGACTTGTTCGGGTCTTAGTTACTCTGCTTTCGCATGTAATGCCTTACTTTGTTCCAAATGAGTTATTAACAGGTTGGCTATTGGGTCTGAATTTTATTGTTTAGCGTTAACTAAATCAAGATCAGTCTGAATTGACTGATTGGATTTGAATCGATTGAGCATACAACCCCAACTGTTTGGGTGTTGTATAGTCAAGCCTCACGAG
>NZ_JAYFSK010000205.1:0-310 GCF_041464035.1 Acinetobacter sp. AL9
ATCGTCTAAAAGATAAAAAGAGAGTAGGAATTCAACCACAAATTGAGTCTTAATAAATCATCAAAGGGGTCAATTTTACTTTGCTGTTTTTAAGGTAAAAGGGGTCAGTTTTAAATTGCCGTTGACACCAGTTCAGGCGGTGATCTATGACTTTCAGGATAGTCGTTCAGGCCAGCATGCTGAAGAGTTCTTGAAAGGCTGGCAGGGTTATCTAGTCTGTGATGATTACAGTGGTTATAAAGCACGCTTCAAATCAGGTCAGGTCATTGAGGTGGGCTGCATGGCCCATGCACGTCGTAAATTCCATGAA
>NZ_JAYFSK010000206.1:0-309 GCF_041464035.1 Acinetobacter sp. AL9
TCGTTCGATTGCTGGTTTTTTAGCAGGCGTATTTTCTTCACTATGTGCGTATCAACTTTGCCAAAAGAATAAGCCTAAAATTCATGTGATTAAATCTTTGGCTTATCCGTAACTGGGGTTATATTAATAAGATTATGCGACTAAATCAGTGGTTATTTTTTATCACGCTGGAAAACTTATGTTTGACATCCTCCCCCCCTTAAAAGAGGGTGATTCCTACAGCTAGACGCTTATGCCCAAGCGCAAGAATGTTTAAAGCTGAGTTTATATCTCGATCATGAGCTGTACCACAGCTCATGCACTCCCATT
>NZ_JAYFSK010000207.1:0-306 GCF_041464035.1 Acinetobacter sp. AL9
ATCTTGAAGTCACCAATCAGCAATTAGATTCTAAAGTTCAGCATCTTTCTATTCTCAATCAAAAATACGAGCATGAACTGGCGCTGTTTAAACAGCATAAATTCGGCAGTAAAAACGAACATCTCACTGCAAAACAAATCCACCTGTGGGATGAAGCGGTTGAAGAAGATATTGCAGCCGTTGATCTAGAACTGGAACGGCTAAATGCAGATAAAACCGATGCAGTGACACACAAAGCCAAAACCAATAAACCTAAACGTCGACCACTGCCAGATCATCTACACACCATCCGTATTGAGCATGAAC
>NZ_JAYFSK010000208.1:0-306 GCF_041464035.1 Acinetobacter sp. AL9
GCAGTTTTTCACTGACATCTTCGCCGATACGACGGAGTTGGCAGCCACAAGCACATTGGGTTGATGCAGGTTCATGCTCAATACGGATGGTGTGTAGATGATCTGGCAGTGGTCGACGTTTAGGTTTGTTGACTGTTGCTTTGTGTGTCGCTGCATTGGTTTTATCTGCATTTAGCCGCTCCAGTTCTAGATCAACCGCGGCAATATCTTCTTCAACCGCTTCATCCCACAGATGGATTTGTTTTGCAGTGAGATGTTCGTTTTTACTGCCGAATTTGTGCTGTTTAAATAGTGCGAGTTCATGCT
>NZ_JAYFSK010000209.1:0-301 GCF_041464035.1 Acinetobacter sp. AL9
AAGATTGACAGTAATACTTCGGTGTTACGGTTTAATTACGAATTGAAATGAGAACTAGCAAATTAACTGAATCAAGCGTTTTGGTATATGAATTTAGATTGAAGCTGTACAGTGCTTAAGTGCACAAAGCAACAAACTGTGGGCGCAAGCCTGTTGTTACACTCACTTGTAAGTGTTAACGACTGTTTGGGGTTGTATAGTCAAGTAATTAAGTGCATGTGGTGGATGCCTTGGCAGTCAGAGGCGAAGAAAGACGTGATAGCCTGCGAAAAGCTCCGGGGAGGCGGCAAATATCCTTTGA
>NZ_JAYFSK010000210.1:0-300 GCF_041464035.1 Acinetobacter sp. AL9
AAGTTGGGTGTATTTCTTCATTGTGTGCTTTCCAATTGCGGGTTGAAAAAGTCTAATGATTCTATGAATACACCTAACTTTTTCAACTAACTACAAATGTGTTGCACTTGAGATTTGAATCTGCGTAGTTTTTAATATTTTCTTTCCCACATAAAAAAACACCCCCAACGCTAGTTGAGGGTGTTTGAATAATGAGCTGGCGATGACTTACTCTCACATGGGTAACCCCACACTACCATCAGCGCGAAGAGGTTTCACTTCTGAGTTCGGGAAGGGATCAGGTGGTTCACTCTTGCTATG
>NZ_JAYFSK010000211.1:0-299 GCF_041464035.1 Acinetobacter sp. AL9
CCGCTTCATCCCACAGGTGGATTTGTTTTGCAGTGAGATGTTCGTTTTTACTGCCGAATTTGTGCTGTTTAAATAGTGCGAGTTCATGCTCGTATTTTTGATTGAGAATAGAAAGATGTTGAACTTTGGCATCCAATTCTTGATTTGATTGCGCCAGAGACTGATGCTGCAGCGCCAACTGTCTGGTGAATTCCAGCAGTTGTTCATGGGTCAGTTGGCTTAAGTCAGGCAGCGTATTCATGACCGCAGTATGCCTGAGGTCATGAAGAGAATGAAATAGAACGTTTGGAGGATGGCAG
>NZ_JAYFSK010000212.1:0-294 GCF_041464035.1 Acinetobacter sp. AL9
AGTCGATACCAAACATAAATCGAATACCATATTTTCTTATGGTTTTTAGATTTCCAGTCGATGAATACCAACTATCACCTGTAATAAATTGAATCTTTGCACCCCAACTGAGTACTTCACTTAACATCTCCATAAAGTAATCATTCTTGGTTTTACTTTCAGATTTGTCATAAATTCGGAAATTAATTGGAATATTTTGACCATTCTGATCTGTCGCATACAAGGTAATGAGATTAATACCCTTGACGGATCGGTGGTGTTTGCCTGACCAAAAATAGCTAACCAAGTCCATAT
>NZ_JAYFSK010000213.1:0-291 GCF_041464035.1 Acinetobacter sp. AL9
GAACTGGATTGTACTGTGTAGTGGCATAGGCCCAGACATAACCTTTCTTCGGTTTTTTATCATTCTCACCCATCCGCATGATGGTGACCGGCGTTTCATCGGCATGGATCACCCGCTGTTGCAGCACTACCTGTTTTAAGGCATTGGCCAGAGGTTCCAGTTCCACACCGCAGCGACCTATCCAGTCAGATAAAGTTGATCTAGAAAGTTCGATTCCCGCCCGCTGATAGATCAGACGTTGACGGTACAGCGGCAAATGATCGGCATATTTCGATACCAAAACATGGCTGA
>NZ_JAYFSK010000214.1:0-288 GCF_041464035.1 Acinetobacter sp. AL9
TAACTAAGTCCATATGTTGACTATATGGTTTATCTAAAACAGTATCATCAATACTGACTATAAGTTTATTATTATCAATATGTTGAATTGATTCTTGATATAGGTCGTGAGGTGTGTAGTCTTCACGCTCTAGAAAGCGATTTACACTATCATGCGAGATATTATAAGTCTCGGCAAGTTGTGTGCAGCTAATAGAGTTCGGTTCTGTCATGAGAAAGCCCATATAAATGGGTAATGTACAAGTTGCTGTAGAAGCATGTTTAATTCGTCTGATCACAGATACTTTAT
>NZ_JAYFSK010000215.1:0-288 GCF_041464035.1 Acinetobacter sp. AL9
GCCATTCATATAGTTGTTGCATCACTGGTTGACTATGCTGTTGTCGGTATTCGCGGCGGTCTTCCGCTGTACCATCGGTCTTTTTCCTGAGTTCTGCTTCTATCGCATACAGTTTCTGAATCAGCACCAATGCCTGTTCAGCGACCTGACTTTTCCCAGTCACATGCAGTTCATGGAATTTACGACGTGCATGGGCCATGCAGCCCACCTCTATGACCTGGCCTGATTTAAAGCGTGCTTTATAACCACTGTAATCATCACAGACTAGATAACCCTGCCAGCCTTTCA
>NZ_JAYFSK010000216.1:0-280 GCF_041464035.1 Acinetobacter sp. AL9
CAACGTCTGATCTATCAGCGGGCTGGCATTGATCTGTCCAGATCCACTTTATCTGACTGGATTGGTCGCTGCGGTGTGGAACTGGAACCTCTGGCCAATGCCTTAAAACAGGTGGTGCTGCAACAGCAGGTGCTGCATGCAGATGAAACACCAGTCACCATCATGCGGATGGGTGAGAATGATAAAAAACCGAAGAAAGGTTATGTCTGGGCCTATGCCACTACACAGTACAATCCAGTTCAGGCGGTGATCTATGACTTTCAGGATAGTCGTTCAGGCC
>NZ_JAYFSK010000217.1:0-279 GCF_041464035.1 Acinetobacter sp. AL9
CCTATTTAAGTGATGTGCTGAAAAGGTTGCCGACACATAAAGTGACTCAGATTGAAGAATTGCTACCACACCGCTGGAAACCTGAACCGAATTAAAAAATAGGCATGGGGTTCAGCGGACGCTTACATTCTATCTAAAGTCAGTTGCACTTTGTCGAATGAAAACATATTGAAAATCAACTGAGAAATTTGACGATAATCAAAATACTGACCTGCAAAGAAGCGCTGCATACGTCGATAAAATGATTGTGGTAAGCACTTGATGGGCAAGGCTTTAGAT
>NZ_JAYFSK010000218.1:0-276 GCF_041464035.1 Acinetobacter sp. AL9
TGGCTATCAAATATGCCAATGGATATGTCCAGTATGGAAAACACCAATTTAAGCTTTGGGATAGCTACGGTTTAAGCAAATACACGTTAAAAACAGGTTCATTTGTAGAGGATAGCCGTGGGCGTTGGTATGTATGTCTTGTTGTTGAATCGCCTAAGCAAGATAAATCGACAGCAACCAAAGCGATTGGTATTGATCTAGGCTTAAAAGATATTGCCACCTGTTCTGATGGCACTGTAATTTCAAATCCAAAATTCTATCGAAAATATGAGCAGA
>NZ_JAYFSK010000219.1:0-276 GCF_041464035.1 Acinetobacter sp. AL9
ACGGCCCAGACTCCTACGGGAGGCAGCAGTGGGGAATATTGGACAATGGGGGGAACCCTGATCCAGCCATGCCGCGTGTGTGAAGAAGGCCTTTTGGTTGTAAAGCACTTTAAGCGAGGAGGAGGCTCTCTTAGTTAATACCTGAGAAGAGTGGACGTTACTCGCAGAATAAGCACCGGCTAACTCTGTGCCAGCAGCCGCGGTAATACAGAGGGTGCGAGCGTTAATCGGATTTACTGGGCGTAAAGCGCGCGTAGGTGGTTAATTAAGTCAAAT
>NZ_JAYFSK010000220.1:0-276 GCF_041464035.1 Acinetobacter sp. AL9
ACGGCCCAGACTCCTACGGGAGGCAGCAGTGGGGAATATTGGACAATGGGGGGAACCCTGATCCAGCCATGCCGCGTGTGTGAAGAAGGCCTTTTGGTTGTAAAGCACTTTAAGCGAGGAGGAGGCTTACCTGGTTAATACCTGGGATAAGTGGACGTTACTCGCAGAATAAGCACCGGCTAACTCTGTGCCAGCAGCCGCGGTAATACAGAGGGTGCGAGCGTTAATCGGATTTACTGGGCGTAAAGCGCGCGTAGGTGGTTAATTAAGTCAAAT
>NZ_JAYFSK010000221.1:0-275 GCF_041464035.1 Acinetobacter sp. AL9
TTGCTGACTGGATTAAAGTCATGATATTCGCCGCTCGCTGGCCGCTGCGCAGCGAACCTGCAAACAGCCAGTTCTTGCGCCCCAACGCCCAGGGACGCATCTGATTCTCGACCCAATTATTGCAAATCGGTAGATTGCCATCATCCAAATAGCGGCTTAAAGCTGGCCAACGCTTCAGAGTGTAATTGATGGCCTTGGCGGTGGGAGAACTCGATGGCACTGTCAGATGATGTTGGTTGAGCCATTCATATAGTTGTTGCATCACTGGTTGACTA
>NZ_JAYFSK010000222.1:0-273 GCF_041464035.1 Acinetobacter sp. AL9
CTGCATGGGTTTTATCTGCATTTAATCGTTCTAATTCCAGATCAACGGCTGCGATATCTTCTTCGACCGCCTCATCCCACAGATGGATTTGTTTTGCGGTGAGATGTTCGTTTTTACTGCCGAATTTGTGCTGTTTAAATAGTGCGAGTTCATGCTCGTATTTTTGATTGAGAATAGAAAGATGCTGAACTTTAGAATCTAATTGCTGATTGGTGACTTCAAGATGTTGAACTTTGGCATCTAATTGTTGATTTGATACTTCCAGATGTTGAA
>NZ_JAYFSK010000223.1:0-271 GCF_041464035.1 Acinetobacter sp. AL9
GCAAGAACGGACTGACCGCTACAAGTCGGAACTGACCGACTCAGGCTCTAGTTACACGCTTGGCAACAAGACATTAACAGAGTGCGAATTAGTCCTTGACTATGTTTGACTACATTTTAAGGAACAGAAATAGCGATGTGGAAAGTAAGCGTCCGCTGAACACACCTTCTGAATTCATCCTATAAGCCTTAATTTAGTCCCCACTTAGAAACAAGTGGGGACTTAAATTTATGACTACAAATAATCAGACATCCATCGCATCTCTTGCGAA
>NZ_JAYFSK010000224.1:0-270 GCF_041464035.1 Acinetobacter sp. AL9
ATTGAGCCAAAGGCTTTCATAATCTGCGCCATGACCGTATCCATCCCTGCTCGCATATCCAGAGGTTGGGTGGAGAGCCAGATTTCATCAATGCGGATCATGTTGCAAGTACCTTGAGTAATTCTGCTAAAGCAGATATTTTCGATACTTGCCATTTCAAGCCAATTTCTGCTTTTGAGTGGGGTAAAGTAATTTGAACTTTTAACATGTCAGTAGGAGTAGGATCTAATGGTGCAGAGCAAGATAAGGCAATAAATGCAGGTTTATTCG
>NZ_JAYFSK010000225.1:0-270 GCF_041464035.1 Acinetobacter sp. AL9
CACCAAATTTTAAGATCAGAAAAGCACTGCTTTTCCTTAAAATTTAAGCAAACAGCTATGCTGTGCGCAGGCACACATATACTGGAGCTTTAAGCTAAAGATTGCAGAACTTAATAAAAGATCGAATGATTAGATTTGATGGTTTATTAAGTTCTGTGATTTAAATATCACAGTATTTAGTGCGGTCTGACGAAGACGCATTAATTCATTAACAGATTGGCAAAAATTGAGTCTGAAATAAATTGTTCAACTCATTTAATTCAAGATTGA
>NZ_JAYFSK010000226.1:0-270 GCF_041464035.1 Acinetobacter sp. AL9
TGTGTCACTTCAACAAAAAGTTCGTGATCTTGCATCAGCATGGGGGAAGTTTTTCAACCCTAAAGAACATGCTCGACTAAAAGAAAAAAAGCGCAAACCTAAGAAACCTAAATTTTTTAAATTGGCTGATGGTACTGAGGTTCAGTTGCGCCCACTTATGCCTAGATTTAAGAAAAAATCAGACGGTTATGATTCCATTCGCCTTGTACAATTCGATAAATACTGTTGGGTTAAAGGAAATAAACTCAAACTCCCTAATGGCGTAGGTGT
>NZ_JAYFSK010000227.1:0-270 GCF_041464035.1 Acinetobacter sp. AL9
ACACCTACGCCATTAGGGAGTTTGAGTTTATTTCCTTTAACCCAACAGTATTTATCGAATTGTACAAGGCGAATGGAATCATAACCGTCTGATTTTTTCTTAAATCTAGGCATAAGTGGGCGCAACTCAACCTCAGTACCATAAGCCAATTTAAAAAATTTAGGTTTCTTAGGTTTGCGCTTTTTTTCTTTTAGTCGAGCATGTTCTTTAGGGTTGAAAAACTTCCCCCATGCTGATGCAAGATCACGAACTTTTTGTTGAAGTGACACA
>NZ_JAYFSK010000228.1:0-268 GCF_041464035.1 Acinetobacter sp. AL9
GGCATAGACAGCTAGGAGGTTGGCTTAGAAGCAGCCACCCTTTAAAGAAAGCGTAATAGCTCACTAGTCGAGTCGGCCTGCGCGGAAGATGTAACGGGGCTAAAACTATGTGCCGAAGCTGCGGATGCATAATTTATTATGCGTGGTAGGGGAGCGTTCTGTAAGCCGAAGAAGGTGGATTGAGAAGTCTGCTGGAGGTATCAGAAGTGCGAATGCTGACGTGAGTAACGACAAAACGGGTGAAAAACCCGTTCGCTGAAAGACCAAG
>NZ_JAYFSK010000229.1:0-268 GCF_041464035.1 Acinetobacter sp. AL9
AGGCATAGACAGCTAGGAGGTTGGCTTAGAAGCAGCCACCCTTTAAAGAAAGCGTAATAGCTCACTAGTCGAGTCGGCCTGCGCGGAAGATGTAACGGGGCTAAAACTATGTGCCGAAGCTGCGGATTTGACATTAGTCAAGTGGTAGGGGAGCGTTCTGTAAGCCGAAGAAGGTGGATTGAGAAGTCTGCTGGAGGTATCAGAAGTGCGAATGCTGACGTGAGTAACGACAAAACGGGTGAAAAACCCGTTCGCTGAAAGACCAAGG
>NZ_JAYFSK010000230.1:0-268 GCF_041464035.1 Acinetobacter sp. AL9
CTACGAATGTGCCTGTTTTGATATTGTATTGACTTAATCCGTAACTATCCCATAGTTTAAATTGATGCTTGCCATATTGAACATAGCCATCAGCATATTTGATTGCAACCTTTTTAAACGGTATCCAACCCAGTGAACGTCTAGCTGATTGTTTATTACTGACACGCCATTTTAGTTTTGCTTTTTTGAACTGCTTGCGTCTTGTGACCAATTCTTCTGTCACTGCCTGAATAGTTTGACTGTGCAAGTTGCATTCTTTCGATGTGCC
>NZ_JAYFSK010000231.1:0-267 GCF_041464035.1 Acinetobacter sp. AL9
GCATGATGGTGACCGGTGTTTCATCTGCATGCAGCACCTGCTGTTGTAGTACCACCTCTTTTAAGGCATTGGCCAGAGGCTCCAGTTCTACACCGCAGCGACCTATCCAGTCAGATAACGTTGATCTGGATAAATCAATACCCGCCCGCTGATAGATCAGACGTTGACGGTACAGCGGCAAATGATCGGCATACTTCGATACCAGCACATGGCTGAGCAATTCAGGTGAAGCAATGCCTTTATCAATCACATAGGCGGGCATCGCTT
>NZ_JAYFSK010000232.1:0-267 GCF_041464035.1 Acinetobacter sp. AL9
TGGCGCAGATTATGAAAGCCTTTGGCTCAATCAAACCGCATTGCGCCTACCTGTTCTGTAATAAACGTGGCCATCGTATGAAAGTGCTGGTACATGATGGACTGGGCATCTGGCTGTGTGCCAGGCGTTTGGAACAGGGTAAATTTCACTGGGCTCAAGTTCACCAAGGTGAAACCGTGGCCCTCAGCCCGGAACAGTTACAGGCACTGATCCAAGGTTTGCCCTGGCAGCGCATTGGACGACAGCAGGTGGTGACGATGCTTTAAA
>NZ_JAYFSK010000233.1:0-267 GCF_041464035.1 Acinetobacter sp. AL9
CTTGGTCTTTCAGCGAACGGGTTTTTCACCCGTTTTGTCGTTACTCACGTCAGCATTCGCACTTCTGATACCTCCAGCAGACTTCTCAATCCACCTTCGTCGGCTTACAGAACGCTCCCCTACCACGTATACAAAGTATACATCCGCAGCTTCGGCACATAGTTTTAGCCCCGTTACATCTTCCGCGCAGGCCGACTCGACTAGTGAGCTATTACGCTTTCTTTAAAGGGTGGCTGCTTCTAAGCCAACCTCCTAGCTGTCTATGCC
>NZ_JAYFSK010000234.1:0-266 GCF_041464035.1 Acinetobacter sp. AL9
TATGAGGGATAAGGGCAAATTGTAGGTTTTATCTCAGGTTCAAATTTAAGATTTTAGCAGCACTCCAAACTCTACAATTTGCGTATAGTGGTAGCTAATCACTATATCAATCAAGATACAAGAAGCATTGCTTCGCAAGGGTCAGGATGATCAGCACTAAAATTGCGTTTCACCAAGTCATCTGCTCGTTTTTGATCCTCTCGGCTACGGGTAGTTTGTTTATTCTTACCACGCCAAACACCTTGTATACCTAGTTTTTGCATCAA
>NZ_JAYFSK010000235.1:0-265 GCF_041464035.1 Acinetobacter sp. AL9
TGCTCAAGTGCATCGAGCACCATATCTGTATTCATCCGTGTCGATACTTTCCATCCAACAATTGCTCGTGAGAAGACATCAATAATAAATGCAGTATAAACCCAGCCTGAATTTGTTTGAATATACGTGAAGTCAGCGACCTGAGATACCGTCTTGGTAGTCAATCAGGTTTTGAGATTATTCGACCAATAAATAATCTCTTTGATAGGCAGTCTGATGTTTTAAAACGCCATAACACAGATGTATAAGCTTGCGCATTGCAGCA
>NZ_JAYFSK010000236.1:0-265 GCF_041464035.1 Acinetobacter sp. AL9
TTGATGTATCTGAGGGTCTGTAGCTCAGTTGGTTAGAGCACACGCTTGATAAGCGTGGGGTCACAAGTTCAAGTCTTGTCAGACCCACCATGACTTTGACCTAGATTGAATAAATCAAGTTACAGGAGTTGAAGATATATCGAATCACAGATGATAAGCTGGGGACTTAGCTTAGTTGGTAGAGCGCCTGCTTTGCACGCAGGAGGTCAGGAGTTCGACTCTCCTAGTCTCCACCAAATTTTAAGATCAGAAAAGCACTGCTTTT
>NZ_JAYFSK010000237.1:0-264 GCF_041464035.1 Acinetobacter sp. AL9
TTCAAGCCGTGATCTATGACTTTCAGGATAGTCGTTCAGGTCAGCATGCTGAAGCGTTCCTGAAAGACTGGCAGGGCCATCTGGTCTGTGATGATTACAGCGGTTATAAAGCACGCTTTAAATCAGGCCAGGTCATAGAGGTGGGCTGCATGGCCCATGCACGTCGTAAATTCCATGAACTGCATGTAACTGGGAAAAGTCAGGTCGCTGAACAGGCATTAGTGCTGATTCAGAAACTGTATGCGATAGAAGCAGAACTCAGGA
>NZ_JAYFSK010000238.1:0-263 GCF_041464035.1 Acinetobacter sp. AL9
AGAGTTCTTGAAAGGCTGGCAGGGTTATCTAGTCTGTGATGATTACAGTGGTTATAAAGCACGCTTCAAATCAGGTCAGGTCATTGAGGTGGGCTGCATGGCCCATGCACGTCGTAAATTCCATGAACTGCATGTAACTGGGAAAAGTCAGGTCGCTGAACAGGCATTGGTGCTGATTCAGAAACTGTATGCGATAGAAGCAGAACTCAGGAAAAAGACCGATGGTACAGCGGAAGACCGCCGCGAATACCGACAACAGCATA
>NZ_JAYFSK010000239.1:0-263 GCF_041464035.1 Acinetobacter sp. AL9
CACATGGGTAACCCCACACTACCATCAGCGCGAAGAGGTTTCACTTCTGAGTTCGGGAAGGGATCAGGTGGTTCACTCTTGCTATGGTCGCCAGCACAACTGTTTACGGAGACTTGCATTGGTCTTACTCACGATAGTGATGCACTGCGTTTTCCGAATCTGTAACAGATTGGGCTGTATTGGGTCTGAATTTTATTGTTTAGCGTTAACTAAATCAAGATCAGTCTGAATTGACTGATTGGATTTGAATCGATTGAGCATAC
>NZ_JAYFSK010000240.1:0-263 GCF_041464035.1 Acinetobacter sp. AL9
CACATGGGTAACCCCACACTACCATCAGCGCGAAGAGGTTTCACTTCTGAGTTCGGGAAGGGATCAGGTGGTTCACTCTTGCTATGGTCGCCAGCACAACTGTTTACGGAGACTTGCATTGGTCTTATTCACGACTGTGATGCACTGCGTTTTCCGAATCTGTAACAGATTGGGCTGTATTGGGTCTGAATTTTATTGTTTAGCGTTAACTAAATCAAGATCAGTCTGAATTGACTGATTGGATTTGAATCGATTGAGCATAC
>NZ_JAYFSK010000241.1:0-262 GCF_041464035.1 Acinetobacter sp. AL9
GCCCGCTGATAGATCAGACGTTGACGGTACAGCGGCAAATGATCGGCATATTTCGATACCAAAACATGGCTGAGCAATTCAGGTGAAGCAATGCCTTTATCAATCACATAGGCGGGCATCGCTTGCTGAGTCAGAGTGTCACACTGATCACAGACCCATTTACCACGCACATGCTGTTCCTTATAGAACTGTGCCGGTCTGAAATGCAGTTTTTCACTGACATCTTCGCCGATACGACGGAGTTGGCAGCCACAAGCACATT
>NZ_JAYFSK010000242.1:0-261 GCF_041464035.1 Acinetobacter sp. AL9
CTGGGCCGTGTCTCAGTCCCAGTGTGGCGGATCATCCTCTCAGACCCGCTACAGATCGTCGCCTTGGTAGGCCTTTACCCCACCAACTAGCTAATCCGACTTAGGCTCATCTATTAGCGCAAGGTCATAAAGAGCCCCTGCTTTCTCCCGTAGGACGTATGCGGTATTAGCATCCCTTTCGGAATGTTGTCCCCCACTAATAGGCAGATTCCTAAGCATTACTCACCCGTCCGCCGCTAGCTAAGTTACCGAAGCAACCTC
>NZ_JAYFSK010000243.1:0-261 GCF_041464035.1 Acinetobacter sp. AL9
AGTTGGGTGTATTTCTTCATCGTGTGCTTTCCAATTGCGGGTTGAAAAAGTCTAATGATTCTATGAATACACCTAACTTTTTCAACTAACTACAAATGTGTTGCACTTGAGATTTGAATCTGCGTTTTTTAAAATTACCCCAGTTACGGATAAGCCAAAGATTTAATCACATGAATTTTAGGCTTATTCTTTTGGCAAAGTTGATACGCACATAGTGAAGAAAATACGCCTGCTAAAAAACCAGCAATCGAACGATGTTTA
>NZ_JAYFSK010000244.1:0-260 GCF_041464035.1 Acinetobacter sp. AL9
AAAGGCAATTCAAAATCATGTATTGATTACTTGCTCGGTGCAGATCGTGACCGTGAACATGCCAAAGTTTTGAGTGGTGATGTTGAGCTAACGTCTGCAATTATTGATTCAAGCAGATTCACAAAGAAATACACAAGCGGTTGTCTGTCCTTTGCCGAAGCTGACTTACCAGAAGCCGATAAGAAAAAAATCATGGCTGATTATGAAGCATGTTTATTCCCTGGTATGTCTCCAGATCAGTACAACATTCTGTGGATTGA
>NZ_JAYFSK010000245.1:0-260 GCF_041464035.1 Acinetobacter sp. AL9
ACAATAATCAATGCATTTTCATTCACAAGCTTGGTGCTTGCTTTATGCAAATGATCTTTTCGACTATTTGCAATCTTGGCGTGTAATGCACGAACACGCTTCTTATTCCTGGCTCTCTGAGCAATACCTAATGTCTGCTCATATTTTCGATAGAATTTTGGATTTGAAATTACAGTGCCATCAGAACAGGTGGCAATATCTTTTAAGCCTAGATCAATACCAATCGCTTTGGTTGCTGTCGATTTATCTTGCTTAGGCGA
>NZ_JAYFSK010000246.1:0-259 GCF_041464035.1 Acinetobacter sp. AL9
TTTGTTTCCTGTATTTGCGTAATGTTAAAAAATACAAATGGAACCACAAACGTGTCTATCGCATTTATAAGGAGCTTGAGCTTAATTTAAGAATCAAGCCTAATAAGCGGATTAAACGAGAACAGCCTGAAACCCTTGCAGTACCGACAGCTAAGAATGAATCATGGTCAATGGACTTTATGTATGATCAACTCAGTGATGGACGTAGTTATCGAGTTCACAACGTGATTGATGACTATAATCGCGAGTCATTGGATAT
>NZ_JAYFSK010000247.1:0-259 GCF_041464035.1 Acinetobacter sp. AL9
TCTCCACCAAATTTTAAGATCAGAAAAGCACTGCTTTTCCTTAAAATTTAAGCAAACAGCTATGCTGTGCGCAGGCACACATATACTGGAGCTTTAAGCTAAAGATTGCAGAACTTAATAAAAGATCAAATGATTAGATTTGATGGTTTATTAAGTTCTGTGATTTAAATATCACAGTATTTAGTGCGATCTGACGAAGACGCATTAATTCATTAACAGATTGGCAAAAATTGAGTCTGAAATAAATTGTTCAACTCAT
>NZ_JAYFSK010000248.1:0-257 GCF_041464035.1 Acinetobacter sp. AL9
GCAGTATGCCTGAGGTCATGACGCAGAGGAAATAGAACGTTTGGAGAATAGCAGAATAGCCGAGCTTGGTTTAGAGCATTGTTACCACTTGCTGTCGTCCAATGCGCTGCCAGGGCAAACCCTGGATCAGTGCCTGTAACTGTTCCGGGTTGAGGGCCACGGTTTCACCTTGGTGAACTTGAGCCCAGTGGAATTTTCCCTGTTCCAGCCGCCTGGCACACAGCCAGATGCCCAGTCCATCATGTACCAGCACTTTC
>NZ_JAYFSK010000249.1:0-255 GCF_041464035.1 Acinetobacter sp. AL9
TATGCTGTTGTCGGTATTCGCGGCGGTCTTCCGCTGTACCATCGGTCTTTTTCCTGAGTTCTGCTTCTATCGCATACAGTTTCTGAATCAGCACCAATGCCTGTTCAGCGACCTGACTTTTCCCAGTCACATGCAGTTCATGGAATTTACGACGTGCATGGGCCATGCAGCCCACCTCTATGACCTGGCCTGATTTAAAGCGTGCTTTATAACCACTGTAATCATCACAGACTAGATAACCCTGCCAGCCTTTCA
>NZ_JAYFSK010000250.1:0-255 GCF_041464035.1 Acinetobacter sp. AL9
GTCATCCATTCATCTTTTTTAAGCAAGGTGTATAGTCTTTTTTGTTCATTATTACAGGAGGTGCGTTTTCG
The DNA here is from genome assembly GCF_041464035.1 of Acinetobacter sp. AL9. Classification (NCBI taxonomy): domain Bacteria; kingdom Pseudomonadati; phylum Pseudomonadota; class Gammaproteobacteria; order Moraxellales; family Moraxellaceae; genus Acinetobacter; species Acinetobacter sp. AL9. Next base: position 72 of record NZ_JAYFSK010000250.1, read on the forward strand.
GATCGCCTGCTTTACTTTGTCTTTTGATGCTTCTCGATAGGCTTTAATATCACCTATGCAATCACGTAGCGTTTCTTTCCACGCATTTGCAGAAACACCAAAGTCACGACTTTCTTTCATCCACGCATCACGAATAGCTCTGTCACTGATATTCAAACCTGAAATAGCACCATATTTAGCCCAC
>NZ_JAYFSK010000251.1:0-255 GCF_041464035.1 Acinetobacter sp. AL9
GTCATCCATTCATCTTTTTTAAGCAAGGTGTATAGTCTTTTTTGTTCATTATTACAGGAGGTGCGTTTTCGGATCGCCTGCTTTACTTTGTCTTTTGATGCTTCTCGATAGGCTTTAATATCACCTACGCAATCACGTAGCGTTTCTTTCCACGCATTTGCAGAAACACCAAAGTCACGACTTTCTTTCATCCACGCATCACGAATAGCTCTGTCACTGATATTCAAACCTGAAATAGCACCATATTTAGCCCAC
>NZ_JAYFSK010000252.1:0-255 GCF_041464035.1 Acinetobacter sp. AL9
CACCCCTATCCACAAGTCATCCCCTGGCTTTTCAACGACAGTGGGTTCGGTCCTCCAGTTAGTGTTACCCAACCTTCAACCTGCTCATGGATAGATCACCCGGTTTCGGGTCTATACCCAGCAACTATACGCCCTATTAAGACTCGATTTCTCTACGGCTCCCCTATTCGGTTAACCTCGCTACTGAATATAAGTCGCTGACCCATTATACAAAAGGTACGCAGTCACCAAACAAGTTGGCTCCCACTGCTTGTA
>NZ_JAYFSK010000253.1:0-255 GCF_041464035.1 Acinetobacter sp. AL9
AAAGTAAAGCAGGCGATCCGAAAACGCACCTCCTGTAATAATGAACAAAAAAGACTATACACCTTGCTTAAAAAAGATGAATGGATGACTGATAATTTCCTCCATCGTCAAATGCGTAATCACTTTAGGCATGGTGTTAATCACACACATAATCAAATTATTGTTCGTGCGGATATGTGTAAAACCTTTGAGTTAAATGGTCAATGTTGGCTTAAAGTACCAAGCCTAATCCCTCGACAAACCATTAAAATCCCA
>NZ_JAYFSK010000254.1:0-255 GCF_041464035.1 Acinetobacter sp. AL9
CTGACACGCCATTTTAGTTTTGCTTTTTTGAACTGCTTGCGTCTTGTGACCAATTCTTCTGTCACTGCCTGAATAGTTTGACTGTGCAAGTTGCATTCTTTCGATGTGCCTTTCGTGTATTTTGCAAGGTCGTATGCTGAAAAGAATTGTTGTTTACGTTGTAGATGCTTAAAACACAAATCATTGACATAATTCCAGACAAAATTTACTTCGGATGCTAACTGATTTAGCACCTTGCAATGTTTGTCTTTTATG
>NZ_JAYFSK010000255.1:0-255 GCF_041464035.1 Acinetobacter sp. AL9
CTCATGTGAAGGTACATCCAGCCAACCGCGTTGTGTTAAAGCACCTGAAATTTGTTCTGGTGACCAGTCCAAACCAATCAAATAATCAATATAAGCGAAGGCAAATGCTGTCATTGATGATGAAGGATGGTACCGTCTTTGACTTGCAAATTTAGCTGCCTGTTGAGCTCTATATCCACGTTGCCCAGTATTTCTTTTTAATTCACGGTAGATGGTTGATCGTGAACGTCCTAACTCCCGAGCAAGGGTAGCGAT
>NZ_JAYFSK010000256.1:0-255 GCF_041464035.1 Acinetobacter sp. AL9
CATGAAAACCCTCAAAGGACAATAAATCATCTTCATCTTGATGCACAATATAAAACCTCTGCTGTTCTTTTAACTGAGTCTTAAATAATTGTACAAAGCCAAAATCTTTGAGCCAGACCACTTGACCTTGATGGAAATTTGGCAATAAACGCAGTTGAAACCATTGTCCTTTTTCTGGGGAAACCTTACGGTTACAGTCGATACCAAACATAAATCGAATACCATATTTTCTTATGGTTTTTAGATTTCCAGTCG
>NZ_JAYFSK010000257.1:0-255 GCF_041464035.1 Acinetobacter sp. AL9
AATGCCTTAAAAGAGGTGGTGCTGCAACAGCGGGTGCTGCATGCAGATGAAACACCGGTCACCATCATGCGGATGGGTGAGAATAATAAAAAACCGAAGAAAGGTTATGTCTGGGCCTATGCCACTAAACAGTACAATCCAGTTCAGGCGGTGATCTATGACTTTCAGGATAGTCGTTCAGGCCAGCATGCTGCAGAGTTCTTGAAAGGCTGGCAGGGTTATCTAGTCTGTGATGATTACAGTGGTTATAAAGCA
>NZ_JAYFSK010000258.1:0-255 GCF_041464035.1 Acinetobacter sp. AL9
GACTACTTGAGGTGATCTCACCGCAGCACGAACAGATTTGGGTGGTATAGGCTTCTTGGACTTCTTCAAACAATACGCCTGCGTTCTCGCATTTATACTTGAGCATTGTTTTTAGTGCCGAAAATCCTGTATCCAAAACAGATTTTGCCATTTTGGTTTTTACTAATTTTTTAGCACTCAAGTCACCTACAATAATCAATGCATTTTCATTCACAAGCTTGGTGCTTGCTTTATGCAAATGATCTTTTCGACTAT
>NZ_JAYFSK010000259.1:0-255 GCF_041464035.1 Acinetobacter sp. AL9
GTTTCAATGTTGGATCTTGATCTATGTGATTATTTATTAACTTATCAATATGTTCAAGTTGCTGATTTAAATACTCAATATTCTCTTCAAGTAATTTAATCACAACAACGGAGGTATGAGTGGACTGCGCCTTTTCAAGTCGATTCTTTTCCTGCAATAGACTACCTAGATAGACATCTCGTCTGCCTAGTAAAGCTTTTAATAATCTGACATTTTCAGGTTCAGGCTGCCATATGATTAACTTTGCGGTGTAAC
>NZ_JAYFSK010000260.1:0-255 GCF_041464035.1 Acinetobacter sp. AL9
TTAAAGCCCAATTATACGACAAACGAGCAACACCACTTGCCTGAGCAAAATGGCTTGCTTGTTTATTATTGGGCATCAATTCAATGATATGCCCTCGTATAAATCGACTCATAGTGCTTCTTTGACCACCTGTATTAGCTTTTGGTTCTTTTTACTTCGGCTTCCATATAATCGTGCTGAAAATACAGTGATAATTTCCAGGACATCTTGAGACAGTTCCTCCTCAAAACTCAAATTTTCACCCTGATTAATAAT
>NZ_JAYFSK010000261.1:0-255 GCF_041464035.1 Acinetobacter sp. AL9
ATTATTAATCAGGGTGAAAATTTGAGTTTTGAGGAGGAACTGGCTCAAGATGTCCTGGAAATTATCACTGTATTTTCAGCACGATTATATGGAAGCCGAAGTAAAAAGAACCAAAAGCTAATACAGGCGGTCAAAGAAGCACTATGAGTCGATTTATACGAGGGCATATCATTGAATTGATGCCCAATAATAAACAAGCAAGCCATTTTGCTCAGGCAAGTGGTGTTGCTCGTTTGTCGTATAATTGGGCTTTAA
>NZ_JAYFSK010000262.1:0-255 GCF_041464035.1 Acinetobacter sp. AL9
TGATTAGCCTTTCACCCCTATCCACAAGTCATCCCCTGGCTTTTCAACGACAGTGGGTTCGGTCCTCCAGTTAGTGTTACCCAACCTTCAACCTGCTCATGGATAGATCACCCGGTTTCGGGTCTATACCCAGCAACTAGACGCCCTATTAAGACTCGATTTCTCTACGGCTCCCCTATTCGGTTAACCTCGCTACTGAATATAAGTCGCTGACCCATTATACAAAAGGTACGCAGTCACCAAACAAGTTGGCTC
>NZ_JAYFSK010000263.1:0-255 GCF_041464035.1 Acinetobacter sp. AL9
CCAAAGGGGCGGCAGAAGTAGCACTGGATGAGCTAGAAGAAAAATGGGGCGAAAAATATGGTGTGGTCATTCAGTCATGGCGTACCAAATGGCATCTACTATCCGCCTATTTCAAATACCCTAAAGCAATTAGGAAGCCGATTTACACCACCAATGCCGTTGAAGCCGTACATCGTCAATTCCGCAAACTAACCAAAACCAAAGGAGCTTTCCCCAATGAGGATAGTCTGATGAAATTACTGTATATTGGTATTC
>NZ_JAYFSK010000264.1:0-255 GCF_041464035.1 Acinetobacter sp. AL9
ACAAGTTCAAGTCTTGTCAGACCCACCATGAGCGAGGGTCAGCGAAACATGTTTCGCCCGAGCGCAAGACGAGAGCTATGCTCGAGTTAAGCATTCGCCTTAACACAGTTTACGATACATCGAATCATAGATGATAAGCTGGGGACTTAGCTTAGTTGGTAGAGCGCCTGCTTTGCACGCAGGAGGTCAGGAGTTCGACTCTCCTAGTCTCCACCAAATTTTAAGATCAGAAAAGCACTGCTTTTCCTTAAAATT
>NZ_JAYFSK010000265.1:0-255 GCF_041464035.1 Acinetobacter sp. AL9
AGGGTTATGTCTTTGTGGCTGACCGTGGCTATAGTCGAGTTCAAACCATTATGCCGACAGTCGATCAAGGCGCTGATGTCATTGTCAGATATACACCGAACTCCATGCCTCTCTATACATTTAATTCGAATAATCAAAAGCTTAAGATTGATTGGCATCAGCAACTTATATCACGGTCTGAGAAAAATCAGGTGATTGAGTGTTATATGATTTTAGGCGATAAGAGGATCAAGGGTTATGTCCATGCGATAGCTA
>NZ_JAYFSK010000266.1:0-255 GCF_041464035.1 Acinetobacter sp. AL9
CAACGCCCACGGCTATCCTCTACAAATGAACCTGTTTTTAACGTGTATTTGCTTAAACCGTAGCTATCCCAAAGCTTAAATTGGTGTTTTCCATACTGGACATATCCATTGGCATATTTGATAGCCACCTTTTTAAAGGGAACCCATCCCAAAGAGCGCCTTGCTGATTTTTTATTGCTGACACGCCATTTCAGCTTTGCCTTTTTAAATTGCTTTCTTCGGGTGACTAATTCTTCAGTTACAGCCTGAATGGTT
>NZ_JAYFSK010000267.1:0-255 GCF_041464035.1 Acinetobacter sp. AL9
GTTGAGGGTGTTTAGAATAATGAGCTGGCGATGACTTACTCTCACATGGGTAACCCCACACTACCATCAGCGCGAAGAGGTTTCACTTCTGAGTTCGGGAAGGGATCAGGTGGTTCACTCTTGCTATTGTCGCCAGCACAACTGTTATGGACTTGTTCGGGTCTTAGTTACATTGCTTAAGCTTGATGCTTTCGCTTGTAATGCCTTACTTGGTTCCAAATGAGTTATTAACAGGTTGGCTATTGTATCTGAAAT
>NZ_JAYFSK010000268.1:0-255 GCF_041464035.1 Acinetobacter sp. AL9
CAACGCCCACGGCTATCCTCTACAAATGAACCTGTTTTTAACGTGTATTTGCTTAAACCGTAGCTATCCCAAAGCTTAAATTGGTGTTTTCCATACTGGACATATCCATTGGCATATTTGATAGCCAACTTTTTAAAGGGAACCCATCCCAAAGAGCGCCTTGCTGATTTTTTATTGCTGACACGCCATTTCAGCTTTGCCTTTTTAAATTGCTTTCTTCGGGTGACTAATTCTTCAGTTACAGCCTGAATGGTT
>NZ_JAYFSK010000269.1:0-255 GCF_041464035.1 Acinetobacter sp. AL9
ATGAGTTGAACAATTTATTTCAGACTCAATTTTTGCCAATCTGTTAATGAATTAATGCGTCTTCGTCAGATCGCACTAAATACTGTGATATTTAAATCACAGAACTTAATAAACCATCAAATCTAATTATTCGATCTTTTATTAAGTTCTGCAATCTTTAGCTTAAAGCTCCAGTATATGTGTGCCTGCGCACAGCATAGCTGTTTGCTTAAATTTTAAGGAAAAGCAGTGCTTTTCTGATCTTAAAATTTGGTG
>NZ_JAYFSK010000270.1:0-255 GCF_041464035.1 Acinetobacter sp. AL9
TAGCTATCGCATGGACATAACCCTTGATCCTCTTATCGCCTAAAATCATATAACACTCAATCACCTGATTTTTCTCAGACCGTGATATAAGTTGCTGATGCCAATCAATCTTAAGCTTTTGATTATTTGAATTAAATGTATAGAGAGGCATGGAGTTCGGTGTATATCTGACAATGACATCAGCGCCTTGATCGACTGTCGGCATAATGGTTTGAACTCGACTATAGCCACGGTCAGCCACAAAGACATAACCCT
>NZ_JAYFSK010000271.1:0-255 GCF_041464035.1 Acinetobacter sp. AL9
CTACGAATGTGCCTGTTTTGATATTGTATTGACTTAATCCGTAACTATCCCATAGTTTAAATTGATGCTTGCCATATTGAACATAGCCATCAGCATATTTGATTGCAACCTTTTTAAACGGTATCCACCCCAGTGAACGTCTAGCTGATTTTTTATTACTGACACGCCATTTTAGTTTTGCTTTTTTGAACTGCTTGCGTCTTGTGACCAATTCTTCTGTCACTGCCTGAATAGTTTGACTGTGCAGGTTGCATT
>NZ_JAYFSK010000272.1:0-255 GCF_041464035.1 Acinetobacter sp. AL9
CTGATTGGTGACTTCAAGATGTTGAACTTTGGCATCTAATTGTTGATTTGATACTTCCAGATGTTGAACTTGAGCATCTAATTGTTGTTTATCTTCTGCGAGTTGTTGATGCTGCATCGCCAACTGCCGGGTGAATTCCAGCAGTTGTTCATGGGTCAGTTGGCTTAAATCTGGCAGCGTATTCATGACCGCAGTATGCCTGAGGTCATGAGAAGAATGAAATAGAACGTTTGGAGGATAGCAGAATAGCCGAGC
>NZ_JAYFSK010000273.1:0-254 GCF_041464035.1 Acinetobacter sp. AL9
ATCGTCTAAAAGATAAAAAGAGAGTAGGAATTCAACCACAAATTGAGTCTTAATAAATCATCAAAGGGGTCAATTTTACTTTGCTGTTTTTAAGGTAAAAGGGGTCAGTTTTAAATTGCCGTTGACAGCTTGCTGAGTCAGAGTGTCACACTGATCACAGACCCATTTACCACGCACATGCTGTTCCTTATAGAACTGTGCCGGTCTGAAATGCAGTTTTTCACTGACATCTTCGCCGATACGACGGAGTTGGC
>NZ_JAYFSK010000274.1:0-253 GCF_041464035.1 Acinetobacter sp. AL9
GGCAAATTGTAGGTTTTATCTCAGGTTCAAATTTAAGATTTTAGCAGCACTCCAAACTCTACAATTTGCGTATAGTGGTAGCTAATCACTATATCAATCAAGATACAAGAAGCACTGCTTCGCAAGGGTCAGGATGATCAGCATTAAAATTACGTTTCACTAAATCATCTGCTCTTTTTTGATCATCTCGGCTACGGGTGGTTTGTTTATTCTTACCACGCCAAACACCTTGTATAGCTAGCTTCTGCATCAA
>NZ_JAYFSK010000275.1:0-252 GCF_041464035.1 Acinetobacter sp. AL9
GTATTTGGATTGTCACTGCTTGCTCCAAAGTTAACATGTTGAGCAGTCCAAAAAGACCACTATATTAACCAAGGGGGTCAATTTTCAAATGCTGTTGGGGGGTCATTTTTACATTGCCGCTAACAAAGCGATGCCCGCCTATGTGATTGATAAAGGCATTGCTTCACCTGAATTGCTCAGCCATGTGCTGGTATCGAAGTATGCCGATCATTTGCCGCTGTACCGTCAACGTCTGATCTATCAGCGGGCGGG
>NZ_JAYFSK010000276.1:0-252 GCF_041464035.1 Acinetobacter sp. AL9
GTATTTGGATTGTCACTGCTTGCTCCAAAGTTAACATGTTGAGCAGTCCAAAAAGACCACTATATTAACCAAGGGGGTCAATTTTCAAATGCTGTTGGGGGGTCATTTTTACATTGCCGCTAACAAACTTGAGCCCAGTGAAATTTGCCCTGTTCCAGCCGCCGGGCACACAGCCAGATGCCCAGTCCATCATGTACCAACACTTTCATGCGATGGCCACGTTTATTACAGAACAGGTAAGCACAATGCGGT
>NZ_JAYFSK010000277.1:0-250 GCF_041464035.1 Acinetobacter sp. AL9
CTTAATAATCGTTGATATAAAGCTTCAATGTGTGGATTATATTTAATCGCTGTTAATGCTGACATATACAATACTGAGCGTATTTTACTGTCACCTGCTTTTGATAAGTGACTTTGCTTGTTGACTGAACTGCCAGACAACTGATGTACTGGAACCAAACCTACATATGCAGCAGCTTGACTTGCTTTTTCAAACTTGTGCGAATGAAATAACCCCAACAGTAATAAGCCTGATCGTTCACCGATTGAAG
>NZ_JAYFSK010000278.1:0-250 GCF_041464035.1 Acinetobacter sp. AL9
TGGTGCTGCAACAGCGGGTGCTGCATGCAGATGAAACACCGGTCACCATCATGCGGATGGGTGAGAATAATAAAAAACCGAAGAAAGGTTATGTCTGGGCCTATGCCACTACACAGTACAATCCAGTGTTAGCGGCAATGTAAAAATGACCCCCCAACAGCATTTGAAAATTGACCCCCTTGGTTAATATAGTGGTCTTTTTGGACTGCTCAACATGTTAACTTTGGAGCAAGCAGTGACAATCCAAATA
>NZ_JAYFSK010000279.1:0-249 GCF_041464035.1 Acinetobacter sp. AL9
ATGATGGCAATCTACCGATTTGCAATAACTGGGTGGAAAACCAGATGCGCCCCTGGGCGTTGGGACGTAAGAACTGGTTATTTGCAGGTTCGCTGCGCAGCGGTCAGCGAGCAGCCAATATTATGACTTTAATCCAGTCAGCAAAGCTGAATGGCTTGGATCCGTATGCCTATTTAAGTGATGTGCTGAAAAGGTTACCGACACACAAAGTGACCCAAATTGAAGAATTGCTGCCGCACTGCTGGAAAC
>NZ_JAYFSK010000280.1:0-249 GCF_041464035.1 Acinetobacter sp. AL9
ACTTAAGCCAACTGACCCATGAACAACTGCTGGAATTCACCAGACAGTTGGCGATGCAGCATCAGTCTCTAGCACAATCAAACCAGCAATTAGATGCCAGAGTTCAACATCTTGAAGTCACCAATCAACAATTAGATGCCAAAGTTCAACATCTTGAAGTCACCAATCAGCAATTAGATTCTAAAGTTCAGCATCTTTCTATTCTCAATCAAAAATACGAGCATGAACTGGCGCTGTTTAAACAGCATA
>NZ_JAYFSK010000281.1:0-248 GCF_041464035.1 Acinetobacter sp. AL9
CTGCTGCAATCAGCCAACCTATTGATGAGAGGATCACGTTGTGTATCACCGTGCCTCATACGAATAATGATATTCAGCTAAAATGGCAGACATCAGAAATACCTGCCTTGGCAGAATTACTCAAGGTGCTGGCAACATGATCCGTATCGATGAAATCTGGTTGTCTACTCAGCCCATGGATATGCGTGCAGGAATGGATACTGCCATGGCTCAGGTGGTGAGAGCCTTTGGCTACATCAAACCGCATT
>NZ_JAYFSK010000282.1:0-246 GCF_041464035.1 Acinetobacter sp. AL9
CACTACCGAATAAACCTGCATTTATTGCCTTATCTTGCTCTGCACCATTAGATCCTACTCCTACTGACATGTTAAAAGTTCAAATTACTTTACCCCACTCAAAAGCAGAAATTGGCTTGAAATGGCAGACATCAGAAATACCTGCCTTGGCAGAATTACTCAAGGCACTGGCAACATGATCCGTATCAATGAAATTTGGCTCTCTACCCAGCCCATGGATATGCGAGCAGGAATGGATACTGTCAT
>NZ_JAYFSK010000283.1:0-244 GCF_041464035.1 Acinetobacter sp. AL9
AACAGCATGTGCGTGGTAAATGGGTCTGTGATCAGTGTGACACCCTGACTCAGCAAGCGATGCCCGCCTATGTGATTGATAAAGGCATTGCTTCACCTGAACTGCTCAGCCATGTTTTGGTATCGAAATATGCCGATCATTTGCCGCTGTACCGTCAACGTCTGATCTATCAGCGGGCGGGAATCGAACTTTCTAGATCAACTTTATCTGACTGGATAGGTCGCTGCGGTGTAGAACTGGAACC
>NZ_JAYFSK010000284.1:0-243 GCF_041464035.1 Acinetobacter sp. AL9
CACCCCTATCCACAAGTCATCCCCTGGCTTTTCAACGACAGTGGGTTCGGTCCTCCAGTTAGTGTTACCCAACCTTCAACCTGCTCATGGATAGATCACCCGGTTTCGGGTCTATACCCAGCAACTAGACGCCCTATTAAGACTCGATTTCTCTACGGCTCCCCTATTCGGTTAACCTCGCTACTGAATATAAGTCGCTGACCCATTATACAAAAGGTACGCAGTCACCAAACAAGTTGGCTC
>NZ_JAYFSK010000285.1:0-240 GCF_041464035.1 Acinetobacter sp. AL9
ACAAGTTCAAGTCTTGTCAGACCCACCATGAGCGAGGGTCAGCGAAACATGTTTCGCCCGAGCGCAAGACGAGAGCTATGCTCGAGTTAAGCATTCGCCTTAACACAGTTTACGATACATCGAATCACAGATGATAAGCTGGGGACTTAGCTTAGTTGGTAGAGCGCCTGCTTTGCACGCAGGAGGTCAGGAGTTCGACTCTCCTAGTCTCCACCACGTACTTATTGAGTATGGGTATAA
>NZ_JAYFSK010000286.1:0-239 GCF_041464035.1 Acinetobacter sp. AL9
TGATCTATGACTTTCAGGATAGTCGTTCAGGCCAGCATGCTGCAGAGTTCTTGAAAGGCTGGCAGGGTTATCTAGTCTGTGATGATTACAGTGGTTATAAAGCACGCTTTAAATCAGGCCAGGTCATTGAGGTGGGCTGCATGGCCCATGCACGTCGTAAATTCCATGAACTGCATGTAACTGGGAAAAGTCAGGTCGCTGAACAGGCATTGGTGCTGATTCAGAAACTGTATGCGATA
>NZ_JAYFSK010000287.1:0-238 GCF_041464035.1 Acinetobacter sp. AL9
CTGGCAAGTAAGGAAAAGGGTTGCGCTCGTTGCGGGACTTAACCCAACATCTCACGACACGAGCTGACGACAGCCATGCAGCACCTGTATGTAGATTCCCGAAGGCACCTTTCCATCTCTGGAAAGTCTCTACTATGTCAAGGCCAGGTAAGGTTCTTCGCGTTGCATCGAATTAAACCACATGCTCCACCGCTTGTGCGGGCCCCCGTCAATTCATTTGAGTTTTAGTCTTGCGACC
>NZ_JAYFSK010000288.1:0-238 GCF_041464035.1 Acinetobacter sp. AL9
CTGGCAAGTAAGGAAAAGGGTTGCGCTCGTTGCGGGACTTAACCCAACATCTCACGACACGAGCTGACGACAGCCATGCAGCACCTGTATGTAGATTCCCGAAGGCACCTTTCCATCTCTGGAAAGTTTCTACTATGTCAAGGCCAGGTAAGGTTCTTCGCGTTGCATCGAATTAAACCACATGCTCCACCGCTTGTGCGGGCCCCCGTCAATTCATTTGAGTTTTAGTCTTGCGACC
>NZ_JAYFSK010000289.1:0-238 GCF_041464035.1 Acinetobacter sp. AL9
GGTCGCAAGACTAAAACTCAAATGAATTGACGGGGGCCCGCACAAGCGGTGGAGCATGTGGTTTAATTCGATGCAACGCGAAGAACCTTACCTGGCCTTGACATAGTAGAAACTTTCCAGAGATGGATTGGTGCCTTCGGGAATCTACATACAGGTGCTGCATGGCTGTCGTCAGCTCGTGTCGTGAGATGTTGGGTTAAGTCCCGCAACGAGCGCAACCCTTTTCCTTACTTGCCAG
>NZ_JAYFSK010000290.1:0-238 GCF_041464035.1 Acinetobacter sp. AL9
GGTCGCAAGACTAAAACTCAAATGAATTGACGGGGGCCCGCACAAGCGGTGGAGCATGTGGTTTAATTCGATGCAACGCGAAGAACCTTACCTGGCCTTGACATAGTAGAGACTTTCCAGAGATGGATTGGTGCCTTCGGGAATCTACATACAGGTGCTGCATGGCTGTCGTCAGCTCGTGTCGTGAGATGTTGGGTTAAGTCCCGCAACGAGCGCAACCCTTTTCCTTACTTGCCAG
>NZ_JAYFSK010000291.1:0-238 GCF_041464035.1 Acinetobacter sp. AL9
GCAGTTTTTCACTGATATCTTCGCCGATACGACGTAACTGGCAGCCACAACTGCATTGGGTTGATGCAGGTTCATGCTCAATACGGATGGTGTGTAGATGATCTGGCAGTGGTCGACGTTTAGGTTTGTTGACTGTGGCTTTCTGTGTCGCTGCATGGGTTTTATCTGCATTTAATCGTTCTAATTCCAGATCAACGGCTGCGATATCTTCTTCGACCGCCTCATCCCACAGATGGAT
>NZ_JAYFSK010000292.1:0-237 GCF_041464035.1 Acinetobacter sp. AL9
ATTGAGCCAAAGGCTTTCATAATCTGCGCCATGACCGTATCCATCCCTGCTCGCATATCCAGAGGTTGGGTGGAGAGCCAGATTTCATCAATGCGGATCATGTTGCAAGTACCTTGAGTAATTCTGCCAAGGCAGGTATTTCTGATGTCTGCCATTTTAGCTGAATATCATTATTCGTATGAGGCACGGTGATACACAACGTGATCCTCTCATCAATAGGTTGGCTGATTGCAGCAG
>NZ_JAYFSK010000293.1:0-237 GCF_041464035.1 Acinetobacter sp. AL9
CATACAGTTTCTGAATCAGCACTAATGCCTGTTCAGCGACCTGACTTTTTTTGGTCACATGCAGTTCATGGAATTTACGACGCGCATGCGCCATGCAGCCCACCTCAATGACCTGACCTGATTTAAAACGTGCTTTATAACCACTGTAATCATCACAGACTAGATAGCCCTGCCAGCCTTTCAAGAACTCTTCAGCATGCTGGCCTGAACGACTATCCTGAAAGTCATAGATCACCG
>NZ_JAYFSK010000294.1:0-237 GCF_041464035.1 Acinetobacter sp. AL9
AAGCTGCTGCCATCGAAGCGAACCGTGTTGCTCTTGTGGCTAAAGCGAAAGCTGCTGGGCTTACTGATGCTCAAGCCGCTGCATATGCAGATGCCAATAAAGAAGCAACCTCTCAAAATGCTCAAACAGCTCTAGACACCATCGTCGCTGCAAACAAAGCTGCTGCCATCGAAGCGAACCGTGTTGCTCTTGTGGCTAAAGCGAAAGCTGCTGGGCTTACTGATGCTCAAGCCGCTG
>NZ_JAYFSK010000295.1:0-235 GCF_041464035.1 Acinetobacter sp. AL9
AAAAATCCTAATACCTCGATCGCTTCGGTCGCACTGCAACATAGTATTAATGCCAACCTTGTCAGTCGTTGGATCAGGATCTTCAGCCATCATGATGGTGCCGTGCAAGATCCTACTCATGTGAATCCAGCATTTATTGCTTTGCCTTACACTGCTGCAATCAGCCAACCTATTGATGAGAGGATCACGTTGTGTATCACCGTGCCTCATACGAATAATGATATTCAGCTAAAAT
>NZ_JAYFSK010000296.1:0-234 GCF_041464035.1 Acinetobacter sp. AL9
GGTTTCTGGGATACGTTCTTGTAGAGTGGCAACTTCCGCAACACTTTTACCTTCAGAAAGCCAGAGAATAGTTTGGGCACGTTGTCTTTCACGCCAATGTTTTGCATGCTTGGCCAGAAAAATGAGTCGTTCTCGCTGTTCTAAACTAAGTGGTACAGAAACAATTCGAGGCATGTGTGAACATCTGTTAACTAAAAAAACTTTTTCGCATGATTAGTTATTTTTGTCAACTTA
>NZ_JAYFSK010000297.1:0-232 GCF_041464035.1 Acinetobacter sp. AL9
ACGCAGATTCAAATCTCAAGTGCAACACATTTGTAGTTAGTTGAAAAAGTTAGGTGTATTCATAGAATCATTAGACTTTTTCAACCCGCAATTGGAAAGCACACGATGAAGAAATACACCCAACTTTCTCAAGATGAAAGATACGAAATTTATGCTACTTTGAAAAGTAAAAGTTCAATCGCTACCCTTGCTCGGGAGTTAGGACGTTCACGATCAACCATCTACCGTGAAT
>NZ_JAYFSK010000298.1:0-232 GCF_041464035.1 Acinetobacter sp. AL9
GCAAAACAAATCCATCTGTGGGATGAAGCGGTTGAAGAAGATATTGCCGCGGTTGATCTAGAACTGGAACGGCTAAATGCAGATAAAACTAATGCAGCGACACAGAAAGCCAAAACCAATAAACCTAAACGTCGACCACTGCCAGATCATCTACACACCATCCGTATTGAGCATGAACCTGCATCAACCCAATGTGCTTGTGGATGCCAACTCCGGCGTATCGGCGAAGATG
>NZ_JAYFSK010000299.1:0-228 GCF_041464035.1 Acinetobacter sp. AL9
ATTCTAAAGTTCAACATCTTTCTATTCTCAATCAAAAATACGAGCATGAACTGGCGCTGTTTAAAAAGCACAAATTCGCCCAAAAGAATGAACACTTAACGGCAAAACAAATCCATCTGTGGGATGAAGCGGTTGAAGAAGATATTGCCGCGGTTGATCTAGAACTGGAACGGCTAAATGCAGATAAAACTAATGCAGCGACACAGAAAGCCAAAACCAATAAACCTA
>NZ_JAYFSK010000300.1:0-228 GCF_041464035.1 Acinetobacter sp. AL9
GTTCAGGTTTCCAGCGGTGTGGTAGCAATTCTTCAATCTGAGTCACTTTATGTGTCGGCAACCTTTTCAGCACATCACTTAAATAGGCATACGGATCCAAGCCATTCAGCTTTGCTGACTGGATTAAAGTCATGATATTCGCCGCTCGCTGGCCGCTGCGCAGCGAACCTGCAAACAGCCAGTTCTTGCGCCCCAACGCCCAGGGACGCATCTGATTCTCGACCCAAT
>NZ_JAYFSK010000301.1:0-225 GCF_041464035.1 Acinetobacter sp. AL9
AGCGTATTCATGACCGCAGTATGCCTGAGGTCATGAAGAGAATGAAATAGAACGTTTGGAGGATGGCAGAATGGTCGAGCTTGGTTTAGAGCATATTCACCACTTGCTGCAATCCAATTCTCTGCCAGGGCAAACCTTGGATTAATGCCTGTAACTGTTCCGGGCTGAGGGCCACGGTTTCACCTTGGTGAACTTGAGCCCAGTGAAATTTACCCTGTTCCAAAC
>NZ_JAYFSK010000302.1:0-225 GCF_041464035.1 Acinetobacter sp. AL9
CTGCATGGGTTTTATCTGCATTTAATCGTTCTAATTCCAGATCAACGGCTGCGATATCTTCTTCGACCGCCTCATCCCACAGATGGATTTGTTTTGCGGTGAGATGTTCGTTTTTACTGCCGAATTTATGCTGTTTAAACAGCGCCAGTTCATGCTCGTATTTTTGATTGAGAATAGAAAGATGCTGAACTTTAGAATCTAATTGCTGATTGGTGACTTCAAGAT
>NZ_JAYFSK010000303.1:0-224 GCF_041464035.1 Acinetobacter sp. AL9
CTCTACCCAATTATTGCAAATCGGTAGATTGCCATCATCCAAATAGCGGCTTAAAGCTGGCCAACGCTTCAGAGTGTAATTGATGGCCTTGGCGGTGGGAGAACTCGATGGCACCGTCAGATGATGTTGGTTGAGCCATTCATATAGTTGTTGCATCACTGGTTGACTATGCTGTTGTCGGTATTCGCGGCGGTCTTCCGCTGTACCATCGGTCTTTTTCCTGA
>NZ_JAYFSK010000304.1:0-224 GCF_041464035.1 Acinetobacter sp. AL9
CAAGAACTGGCTGTTTGCAGGTTCGCTGCGCAGCGGCCAGCGAGCGGCGAATATCATGACTTTAATCCAGTCAGCAAAGCTGAATGGCTTGGATCCGTATGCCTATTTAAGTGATGTGCTGAAAAGGTTGCCGACACATAAAGTGACTCAGATTGAAGAATTGCTACCACACCGCTGGAAACCTGAACCGAATTAAAAAATAGGCATGGGGTTCAGCGGACGCT
>NZ_JAYFSK010000305.1:0-223 GCF_041464035.1 Acinetobacter sp. AL9
TGATTCGATGTATCGTAAACTGTGTTAAGGCGAATGCTTAACTCGAGCATAGCTCTCGTCTTGCGCTCGGGCGAAACATGTTTCGCTGACCCTCGCTCATGGTGGGTCTGACAAGACTTGAACTTGTGACCCCACGCTTATCAAGCGTGTGCTCTAACCAACTGAGCTACAGACCCTCAGATACATCAATGAAGAACAACTTGTTGTGGATTCTTACCAATCG
>NZ_JAYFSK010000306.1:0-222 GCF_041464035.1 Acinetobacter sp. AL9
TTTCATTGATTGATTGGTTTAAATTACTCGAAGTTTATTTGAGCGAAATTTAAGTCAGAAAATTGATGAGCCAGATTTGGAAGTTTAGATTAAAGCTTCAAAATGATTTTAACTGAAGAGTTTGATCATGGCTCAGATTGAACGCTGGCGGCAGGCTTAACACATGCAAGTCGAGCGGGCGAGGTTGCTTCGGTAACTGAGCTAGCGGCGGACGGGTGAGTA
>NZ_JAYFSK010000307.1:0-219 GCF_041464035.1 Acinetobacter sp. AL9
AGCAAGCGATGCCCGCCTATGTGATTGATAAAGGCATTGCTTCACCTGAACTGCTCAGCCATGTTTTGGTATCGAAATATGCCGATCATTTGCCGCTGTACCGTCAACGTCTGATCTATCAGCGGGCTGGCATTGATCTGTCCAGATCCACTTTATCTGACTGGATTGGTCGCTGCGGTGTGGAACTGGAACCTCTGGCCAATGCCTTAAAACAGGTGG
>NZ_JAYFSK010000308.1:0-218 GCF_041464035.1 Acinetobacter sp. AL9
TATTGGGTCTGAATTTTATTGTTTAGCGTTAACTAAATCAAGATCAGTCTGAATTGACTGATTGGATTTGAATCGATTGAGCATACAACCCCAACTGTTTGGGTGTTGTATAGTCAAGCCTCACGAGCAATTAGTATTGGTCAGCTTCACATATCGCTATGCTTCCACATCCAACCTATCAACGTCGTAGTCTTCAACGGCTCTTTAGGAGGCATAAA
>NZ_JAYFSK010000309.1:0-218 GCF_041464035.1 Acinetobacter sp. AL9
TAACTAAGTCCATATGTTGACTATATGGTTTATCTAAAACAGTATCATCAATACTGACTATAAGTTTATTATTATCAATATGTTGAATTGATTCTTGATATAGGTCGTGAGGTGTGTAGTCTTCACGTTCTAGAAAGCGATTTACACTATCATGCGAGATGTTATAAGTCTCGGCAAGTTGTGTGCAGCTAATAGAGTTCGGTTCTGTCATGAGAAAG
>NZ_JAYFSK010000310.1:0-216 GCF_041464035.1 Acinetobacter sp. AL9
TTTTGGTATCGAAATATGCCGATCATTTGCCGCTGTACCGTCAACGTCTGATCTATCAGCGGGCGGGAATCGAACTTTCTAGATCAACTTTATCTGACTGGATAGGTCGCTGCGGTGTAGAACTGGAACCTCTGGCCAATGCCTTAAAAGAGGTGGTACTACAACAGCAGGTGCTGCATGCAGATGAAACACCGGTCACCATCATGCGGATGGGTG
>NZ_JAYFSK010000311.1:0-215 GCF_041464035.1 Acinetobacter sp. AL9
GTTGATTTGATACTTCCAGATGTTGAACTTGAGCATCTAATTGTTGTTTATCTTCTGCGAGTTGTTGATGCTGCATCGCCAACTGCCGGGTGAATTCCAGCAGTTGTTCATGGGTCAGTTGGCTTAAGTCAGGCAGCGTATTCATGACCGCAGTATGCCTGAGGTCATGAGAAGAATGAAATAGAACGTTTGGAGAATAGCAGAATGGAACAGCC
>NZ_JAYFSK010000312.1:0-214 GCF_041464035.1 Acinetobacter sp. AL9
GTTGATTTGATACTTCCAGATGTTGAACTTGAGCATCTAATTGTTGTTTATCTTCTGCGAGTTGTTGATGCTGCATCGCCAACTGCCGGGTGAATTCCAGCAGTTGTTCATGGGTCAGTTGGCTTAAATCTGGCAGCGTATTCATGACCGCAGTATGCCTGAGGTCATGAGAAGAATGAAATAGAACGTTTGGAGGATAGCAGAATAGCCGAGC
>NZ_JAYFSK010000313.1:0-212 GCF_041464035.1 Acinetobacter sp. AL9
CCTCAACCCGGAACAGTTACAGGCACTGATCCAGGGTTTGCCCTGGCAGCGCATTGGACGACAGCAAGTGGTAACAATGCTCTAAACCAAGCTCGGCTATTCTGCTATTCTCCAAACGTTCTATTTCCTCTGCGTCATGACCTCAGGCATACTGCGGTCATGAATACGCTGCCTGACTTAAGCCAACTGACCCATGAACAACTGCTGGAATT
>NZ_JAYFSK010000314.1:0-210 GCF_041464035.1 Acinetobacter sp. AL9
CCCGTTCCTTCGGCCCTGAGGACTTAATCCATGAACATGGATATATATTCAGCAACACCTCCTGTTGCTAAAAAACGCAGAACATACAGCAAAGAATTCAAACTCAGTATTGTCAATGCCTGCAAAAATCCTAATACCTCGATCGCTTCGGTCGCACTGCAACATAGTATTAATGCCAACCTTGTCAGTCGTTGGATCAGGAGCTTCAGC
>NZ_JAYFSK010000315.1:0-209 GCF_041464035.1 Acinetobacter sp. AL9
TTTTTCTATTTTGACTGCATCAACTACAAGACAAACATACCAACGTCCACGACTATCTTCTACGAATGTGCCTGTTTTGATATTGTATTGACTTAATCCGTAACTATCCCATAGTTTAAATTGATGCCTGCCATATTGAACATAGCCATCAGCATATTTGATTGCAACCTTTTTAAACGGTATCCAACCCAGTGAACGTCTAGCTGATT
>NZ_JAYFSK010000316.1:0-208 GCF_041464035.1 Acinetobacter sp. AL9
ATGACAGTATCCATTCCTGCTCGCATATCCATGGGCTGGGTAGAGAGCCAAATTTCATTGATACGGATCATGTTGCCAGTGCCTTGAGTAATTCTGCCAAGGCAGGTATTTCTGATGTCTGCCATTTTAGCTGAATATCATTATTCGTATGAGGCACGGTGATACACAACGTGATCCTCTCATCAATAGGTTGGCTGATTGCAGCAGT
>NZ_JAYFSK010000317.1:0-207 GCF_041464035.1 Acinetobacter sp. AL9
CCCGCCCGCTGATAGATCAGACGTTGACGGTACAGCGGCAAATGATCGGCATACTTCGATACCAGCACATGGCTGAGCAATTCAGGTGAAGCAATGCCTTTATCAATCACATAGGCGGGCATCGCTTGCTGAGTCAGAGTGTCACACTGATCACAGACCCATTTACCACGCACATGCTGTTCCTTATAGAACTGTGCCGGTCTGAAA
>NZ_JAYFSK010000318.1:0-206 GCF_041464035.1 Acinetobacter sp. AL9
AGATGATAAGCTGGGGACTTAGCTTAGTTGGTAGAGCGCCTGCTTTGCACGCAGGAGGTCAGGAGTTCGACTCTCCTAGTCTCCACCAAATTTTAAGATCAGAAAAGCACTGCTTTTCCTTAAAATTTAAGCAAACAGCTATGCTGTGCGCAGGCACACATATACTGGAGCTTTAAGCTAAAGATTGCAGAACTTAATAAAAGATC
>NZ_JAYFSK010000319.1:0-205 GCF_041464035.1 Acinetobacter sp. AL9
ACATCATCTGACGGTGCCATCGAGTTCTCCCACCGCCAAGGCCATCAATTACACTCTGAAGCGTTGGCCAGCTTTAAGCCGCTATTTGGATGATGGCAATCTACCGATTTGCAATAATTGGGTAGAGAATCAAATGCGACCTTGGGCCTTAGGGCGCAAGAACTGGCTGTTTGCTGGCTCGCTGCGCAGCGGCCAGCGAGCGGCG
>NZ_JAYFSK010000320.1:0-204 GCF_041464035.1 Acinetobacter sp. AL9
GCAATCACGTAGCGTTTCTTTCCACGCATTTGCAGAAACACCAAAGTCACGACTTTCTTTCATCCACGCATCACGAATAGCTCTGTCACTGATATTCAAACCTGAAATAGCACCATATTTAGCCCACACCTCGCTACGAATACGACCAAGTAAAACAGCTTGTTTCTCAAGCTGTTTGTACTTTTGCACATTCAAGTTTTTACA
>NZ_JAYFSK010000321.1:0-202 GCF_041464035.1 Acinetobacter sp. AL9
ATAGATCACCGCCTGAACTGGATTGTACTGTGTAGTGGCATAGGCCCAGACATAACCTTTCTTCGGTTTTTTATCATTCTCACCCATCCGCATGATGGTGACCGGTGTTTCATCTGCATGCAGCACCTGCTGTTGTAGTACCACCTCTTTTAAGGCATTGGCCAGAGGCTCCAGTTCTACACCGCAGCGACCTATCCAGTCA
>NZ_JAYFSK010000322.1:0-201 GCF_041464035.1 Acinetobacter sp. AL9
CATTGGCCAGAGGTTCCAGTTCTACACCGCAGCGACCTATCCAGTCAGATAAAGTTGATCTAGAAAGTTCGATTCCCGCCCGCTGATAGATCAGACGTTGACGGTACAGCGGCAAATGATCGGCATACTTCGATACCAGCACATGGCTGAGCAATTCAGGTGAAGCAATGCCTTTATCAATCACATAGGCGGGCATCGCTT
>NZ_JAYFSK010000323.1:0-201 GCF_041464035.1 Acinetobacter sp. AL9
TTGACATCCTCCCCCCCTTAAAAGAGGGTGATTCCTACAGCTAGACGCTTATGCCCAAGCGCAAGAATGTTTAAAGCTGAGTTTATATCTCGATCATGAGCTGTACCACAGCTCATGCACTCCCATTCTCTTATTCCAAGATCTGTCCTACCTTTGGGACTACTTGAGGTGATCTCACCGCAGCACGAACAGATTTGGGTG
>NZ_JAYFSK010000324.1:0-200 GCF_041464035.1 Acinetobacter sp. AL9
TGCGCCCCAACGCCCAGGGACGCATCTGATTCTCGACCCAATTATTGCAAATAGGTAGATTGCCATCATCCAGATAGCGGCTTAAAGCTGGCCAACGCTTCAGAGTGTAATTGATGGCCTTGGCGGTGGGAGAACTCGATGGCACTGTCAGATGATGTTGGTTGAGCCATTCATATAGTTGTTGCATCACTGGTTGACTA